>JANNPM010000066.1:0-8713 GCA_031400145.1 Chryseolinea sp.
GAGACGCAACCATGGCGTATTGATCATCGGCAAGTTTTTCGGATCGAATTCCAAATGCATAATATGGCAATGGAAGTCGCGTGTACGTAAAGGTTCCCAGTGGTGTGTTGAATTTCCGCTGAGCCTGTGTAGTCATTGAGGCGATTTCATAAACACGTTCTGGAATAAGGCCATGAAAAGACAACGCAGTTTCTACCGATACATAACTCGGTCCCAAAATGTGATTAGCAATAAGAAACGGTTCCGGTTTCCGGTCAACGTTCAAAGCTGGACCGGCAACATATAGTCCTTTTTTGATCGACTGAATTACGCCCTCTTTTGCCAGTTGATAAATCTTATCATTAGGCCGCTCGTATTCCTTCAATATGGACACTAGCAATTGATGCGACAATGGCTGGTTAGAGAAACGCATAAGAACTTGCCGATAGTCCATATTGTAATATTTTATAAAGATAAACGGAATATTTCAGATTATGTTGTTAATATTTTACAGCTTCAAGTGGATAGCTTTCACTCAAATGTCCAGTTTTTAGTAAAAAATGAACATTTAGTCGTTTGGTGTCCAGTTTTTAGCAATATCTTTATACTATGTCCAGATTATTGAAGAAAATGGACATTTGAATGGCAAAATACGATCGAACAACACCTTACAACGAACTTCCGCCGCTGCCACCCCCGGCAGAAATTGAGAATGACCCGGAAATTCTCAAAAAGCTTATAGTGACTTCCAGAGTGCTGGCAACTTTCGGAGCGAACGTGCAACGGCTACCGAATCCTACCATGTTGGTTAATACCATCGCTCTTCAAGAGGCAAAAACTTCAACAGCTATCGAAAATATTTTTACAACGGAAGATGAACTTTACAAGGCGATATCAGATACAGCCCGCGAGGAGAGAGCAAACCCTGCTACGAAGGAAGTTTTAAAGTACAGAGAAGCATTATGGGAAGCCTTTCGTCAATTGAAAAACGATAATTCGATTTCCATTGATCTTGTTGTTCATATTTTCCAGCAGATTAAAGAAACAACGGCTGGTCTTCGTCCACCACAGGCGCAGGTTGTAATTCGTCAGGGTCAAAGTGAATTCAGAACAGGAGAAATCATTTACACCCCTCCAAGAGGTGAAGACATTATAGAAAATCTAATCAGCAATATGTTGGATTATCTTAATGACGATGACAAGTACCCCGCTGACCCCATACTAAAAATGTGTATCGCCCACTATCAGTTTGAAGCAATACATCCGTTCCAGGATGGTAATGGCCGAACCGGTCGCATTTTGAATTTACTTTACCTCGTACAAAAAGGACTACTTTCTCAACCCGTCTTATACTTATCGAAATACATTATCGTCAACAAGACAGACTACTACTACAATCTTGCAGGCATAACACAGCGAGGTGCGTGGAAGCCGTGGATACTCTACATGCTTGATGCTGTTGAAGTCACCGCGACTATGTCCAATGAACTGATCAACGAAATTGTCTCACAGATGAAAGCCACGCTCGACCATGGCAAGAAGCACATTAAATGGTATACAAAAGAAGTAAACGAGGCGTTGTTTCATCAGCCATATAGTCGTGCGAAAACAGTTGCTGATGCTGTTGGTAAAACATCAAGAACAACGTTGACGAAATATATGGACGAGCTGGTACAGGCGAAAATTCTTACGCCTAAAAAAGAAGGCACTGACATATTTTATCTTAACGATGATTTGATCAGGATTTTGCAGCGATAAAATTACCACATCTTGTAGTTTGTGTTTGATTGGCACTCATTCTTTGATGTCAAAATCTTAACAAACATTAAAATGTGGCATGATTTAACGTTTAATACGTTAATTTAAAAATTGTCCAATCAGCTTAACGTAAAATACTTTTGTCAAAAAGTGCTTTTTTTGTAAAAAGTAATTTACATTATGGGAGGCGAAAAAGTGCTTCTTTTACCGCCAAACCAGCGGATTCTGAGGAAATTAGGAGAAAATATTAAGCTAGCCCGGTTGCGACGGAAGCTTAGTTCCGCCATGGTTGCCCAGCGTGCAAATATAACTCGTCCAACAGTTCTGGCGATTGAGACCGGATCCACCGGCGTTTCGATAGGGACAGTGCTGCAAGTATTATTCGTGCTCGGACTTGAAAAGGATATGCTTAAAGTAGCGAACGATGATGACCTAGGAAGAAAACTTCAAGACTTAGAACTTGAAATAAAAAAGCGTGCTCCTAAACGAAAACAGTAAAGAACATGAGCACAAAGAAAGCGAGTCGCGAAAGATGCGGAATCATGGATTCCTCTTGACTCCACAGGGATGGGTGCTATCACCAGTGTTTGATATAAACCCAATTGAGACTGGAACAGGGCTTAAATTGAACATATCTGAAAACGACAATGCGCTGGACATCCAGTTAGCGTTAACTGTATGCGAGTACTTTCGACTAAGGCGAGACAGGGCGGAAGAGATCGTTGGTGAAATCCGGCAAGCTGTGAGGCAGTGGAAACAAATTGCTGATCAATACCAAATAGGCAGGAGCGAACAAGAACTTATGTCTCGCGCATTTCGTGTTGCAAAATTTGTAGAATAACGGTATAGTATTTTAGTTCACAAAAACAATCTTCCCGAAGGGGACTAACGTCGAATCGCTATTTGCTCTGATGATGTAAATGAGATCTTCTTTCTTTAATACAAGCCCTGATCGAAGAACGTAATCGCGCTGTTCACTAGCCGAAATACTGGTTGGATCGCTAAACATGCCGACACGGAACATGTATTCTTTATCTGGAAGAATTGTCCGGCGCAAGCTAGTCGGTTCATCAACACGATTATCTAAAACAAATTTTAAGTCCGTTATACCATATCCATACAATTGATTTTTATCAAGGGTCATGGTATCTGGAGGCAGAAATAATTTTGAGCGTAGCTCACCCATGGCAGGATTTACCAATGAATCGGCCTTGAAATCAATTGATACCTCTATAGATTGCTTACTGCGATTGATGATGCGCGTCCAGAAAATTACCACCCGATAAACTTTTCCATTTGAATCACGGTATCCATCCCCTCTTGGAAAACTATTCTGTATGATTATTCCCTTATGATCAGTCTCAGTTTCTACACCCTGAGGTTTAAATTCTTTTATCTTCCACTTCTCATTATCGCTGTTAGCCTCTACAAGGTTTACTTTACGTTCACAACTGAAGCAACAAATAATTATCAGCAATAAGCCAAATGTAAATTTTGTCATTTGCTCTGATTTTAAAGGTTCTGGCGAACCTACAAGTGTTCCGGGTGTTTTTTTGTAAAAAGGTTGTAAAACGTTGTTAATGAAATGTAAAAATCACACACATATTGCCTATGATCAGCTTCATTAAGATTGCCGAGCGTTTCTGGTTGGTGAAGGAATTGAGCAATGTGACAAATCAAAAGACAATTGTTGTTACGGATCGGCTGCGGTTCTCCAATTATACGATGACATGCCAGAAGCAATCGTGAAGAGCTGATTGAAGGACCTTCAGGTCGCCGTGATACCAAGGTCAGACGCGGATTTATAATCGGCCATAAGCTCGTCTTTAAGATTCGTTGGGTCTCGAAAATCATGCTTTAGCCCCCACTTGTTTAGTATCATTGACGACATTGCCAAAGCCTTGTACACATAGCTTAGAACTTCTTGAAGTTGGTTTATTTCAATTTCCCTACTGGCGGGAGTATTTTCAAGTTGTTGCGTGAAAGCCGAATAGTGAACGTAATTGGAAAGCAGTTTCCATAGGATTAAGGAATGAGCATTAGCTGCGCTGACAAGGCTCCTGGGAAGGGACCGAACAATGTCCGCTGTTGATGGAAATCCTTTGAACATACGCCGTTTGACGTCCTTAAAATACATGTCACCTTTTTTCGTAAATTGGTGACATGATTGAAGGAACTCACAGCGCAATTGAATCGACTTTAGCCAAGCGGAAAGGTGGCGAAATTCTATTTCCCACAGATTTTAGGGGAATTGGAACTCAAATGGCTATCAAGAAGGCACTTTCAAGGCTTGCTAAGACGGGCCGAGTAAAACGTTTAGCTCATGGAATTTATTTTATTCCAAAGATGGATCCGGTCCTGGGCGAGTTGACTCCGGATGTCGATCAGGTTGTTAAGATGCTGGCTCGCAAAGAGCACATTCGCATACGACCTGCCGGTGCATATGCGCTTCACAGTCTGGGATTAACAACGCAAGTACCAACGAAACGCGTCTACCTTACAGACGGTAACAGCCGACAATTAAAGCTAGGAAAGGTGCAACTTCGGTTTAAAGCTACCTCACCTAAAAAACTTTCAACAATCGGTAAAATCAGTAGCTTGGTTATCCAGGCAATTGAAGAGATTGGGAGCGATCACATCAGCCCAGAAATAGAGCGCAAACTTCAGGAATGCCTGCAAAAGGAAGATCCCCGAAAGTTGAAATATGACCTTGCCTTGGCATCCGTCAAAGTAAATGATTATATCGTACGATTGATGAAAAAATCCATGGGATAAGATGATTGGTTGGCTACAATTAACACCTGAACAACGTCGAGCCACCCTTAACGGGGTCGAATACAAAACAGGTATTCTCGCGAAAGCCGTTGAAAAAGATTGGTGGGTAACATTAACACTGCGGGCCTTGTTTCAAAGTGCCTATGCAAAGCACATGGTATTTAAAGGAGGCACCTCGCTGAGCAAATGCTGGAAGCTTATCTCCCGATTCTCTGAAGACATTGATATTGCTTTAGCACCACAAGCTTTTAAAATGAGTTACAAGGACACACCTTCCAAAGAGTATGTGGCTAAACTAAAACGCGCGGGCTGTAAGTTTACGACGACTGAGTTGAGGAAAGAAATTGAAACCCAATTGTCAGCGCTAGGTCTGCAAGATGGTTTAGTCTCACTCACGGCGGAACCAATTCCTGAAAACCACCCCGATACGGATCCTCAAACCCTGCACCTGAAATACCCTTCTCTATTTGACCCTAATCCATACATCGCAGATGAAGTTAAAATTGAAGTAAGCGTTCGATCTTTGCAGGCGCCATATTCGTCGGTCAACATTCAATCTATTCTTTCTGAAGCAAATCCCTCAGACGCGTATCCGGAAATTCCGGTTTTGATTGATGTAGTGGAACCCCGAAAAACTTTTCTTGAAAAGATTTTTCTTCTGCATGAGGAGTTTGGAAAACCTGATACAAGTAAGATACGCTCTGAAAGGATGTCACGGCATCTTTATGACTTGGGAAGTATGATGGGCACCGATACGGAAACACTAGCACTTGCCGATCACGTATTATATACTAAACTAATAGCCCATCGGAAATCCTATCAACGTATCTCATGGGTTAATTATGAATCCTTAAAACATGAAACAATAATGTTCATCCCGCCTCCCAATATTTTGGAACTGTATAGGAAGGATTACGCAACGATGCAGGAACAGATGATCTATGAAAATACACTCACCTTTGATCAGCTTCTTAAACGTCTCAAGGAGTTACAGGAAAAGTTGAGAGCGAAAGCACAAAAGAGGGAAGAATAAAAAGGTAATATTATTTCACTTGAAGGAAATTGACTTTTTTTGATTGAGGTTTTTTCAATGATTTTCATTGTATTTGTTATACAAAGTTGTTCTTTAACACACTGGTGTTTTTTGCTTGGATTCTTACAGCTAATGCACTTCGGTTAGCAAAGAAAACAGGTCATTGAAACACATTCAGACTAAGCATATTAGGTATAAGGTTCCCCTCCCAGCGGGATCACAGATTGACAAATCAAAACACTCGAAAGCTCACAAAATAGATTTTTGTGGGCTTTTTTGTTTTTAAGGCCTATCAAAAAAGACATTGATTCTCAAATGTCGAGTGAGCAATTCGGGAGTTGAAAAATTTGTGGTCCTAAAAGCTCCCGAATTTTCACCAAAGGAGTTCAGAATCAAGTAGTTCAGTAAATGAAAATCTTGGTCGTACAAAGACATCAAAGGAAATTTGTTCACCATTAAAAATTTCCATGATGAACAAGACAATGAAAGTCCTTTTCCTACTGAGAACAAGGGCGAATTACGAGAGCGGCCCCGCACCGATCTACATGCGGGTGACGATTGAAGGCGAGCGTTTTGAATTTGCAACGCAGCGAAAAGCTGATCCGGAAAAATGGGACAGTGGAGCTGGTAGACTAGTCAAGTCGAAGAAAGAAGAAACACGGCAGCTAAATAACTATTTGGATATGCTTCAAATGAAAGTGTTTGAAGCGCACCGTGAGTTGCTAACTATTGGAGAAGAAATCACAGCAAAGAAAGTTAGAAACTTCTTACTAGGCATCGAGAACGATGACAACAAGACATTGCTTGCAGTCTACAACCAACACGTTGAAGAAGTAAAAGCGCTCGTTGGAAAAGAGTATGCACCAGGAACATTTGAAAAGATTTAAGGCAGCTCTCTCTTCACTGGAAGCATTTATTAAACACCGAAACGAGACCGACGTTCTTTTAAGTGACCTCACCCAAGTTTATTACTGACTACGAATTCATTTTGAAGTCCGTTCGTAACGTTGAGCACAACACTGCGATGGGCATCATCAAGAAGTTAAAGAAGATCGTCAGGATCTGTGTTGCTAATGATTGGATGGAAAAAGATCCATTCCTAAATTACCGGGTTAAGATCCGGGAAACCAACAGACCATTCCTATTGCAAGATGAACTGGAAAAAATTATTGCTTTAAATTTCACAGCCGAGCGACTAGCCAACGTGCGCGACATTTTCGTCTTCTGCTCCTTCACCGGATTTGCTTACGCAGATGTTCAAAAATTAAGAAGACGGGACATTGTCATAGGTAATGATGGTGAAAAGTGGATTCATACAGAACGGGTGAAGACCGAAACAGCAACCAGAGTTCCGCTTCTACCTCAAGCAATTACGATTATGGAATCTTATGCAGATCATCCGCAATGCGTGAATCAAGGGACGCTATTGCCGGTCATGAGCAATCAGAAAATGAACGAGTATTTAAAGGAGATTGCGGACCGGTGTAATATCAATAAGAAAATGACGCTCCATACTGCTCGGCATACGTTCGCTACAACAGTGACTTTAACGAATGGTGTGCCGATTGAAACGGTAAGTAAAATGCTTGGGCATAAGACGCTGAGGACCCCGCAGCAGTATGCGAAACCTTTGGATCAGAAGGTTAGTGAGGATATGCGAGCTCTCAGAGATAAGCTCACAAAAATGTAAGAATACAGCTGACAATCAATTGGCCAAAATTAGATACCTTTGTAAAAGTTACTATGGAAGAAAAGTATTATTATCATTGATAACTCCTAATTGCCAAAAACTGTGCATTCCTGATTACCGATTACAACTGGATCGAACAATTGAATCAATTAGATCTTTTTACACAAGGTAAAGCACCTCAACAAGCTCCAAGAGTACCAATTCGCAAAGTTCCCTATAAATTTAGGTATCACTTTGCGGACGACTCTGGTAACGAGAGCAGGATGATGATTGAGGATTGGGAAATTGGCGCGCTATATTGGAATTGTCTAAGGGACGCCGAAGGTGACCAATCGATCGCCCTTAAAAAAGTGAAGCAAAAGTATTTCGATGATTTAGCTCTAACGAAAGACATTTATCTTTTTTTAGGGACAACTGCTGAGGGCCATAGGAGAAGATGGTCCAACCCATTTGTAATAATTGGAGTTTTCTATCCGACAAAAATTACTCAAACTCGTTTAACGCTCTAAGGATTTTTAATCACTTAGCTCCCGAGACTTTTTCCATATTGCTTCAAACTGACTAGCAAAATAGTGATGCCACACAGGGTCTCTTAATTTTTCAATAAGAAGGTGAGGTCTTTCCCGAGTTGGGGTCAAGTAAGTATAAAACTCCACTGTGTTACTATGCTCATCCTTTTCTGCTCGGCTTGCTAGCAGACTAAAAGTTGGGACAAGTGAGTAAGCCTTTTATCATGTTTCTGCCCGTCAGATCAAATTTTTTCCTCCTTGCTTCTTTTATATTTTACCTCATGTTAAACACCCTTGCCTTCGACTAACCGTTGCGTTAGCTGGCCTGTTAAGGACCTTCAACTCAAAGAACAATGACGTGCCTGAGTGCCTGACACACAAAGAGGCTGCCCGTACGGCAGCCTCTTTTGAATATTTAACAACAACGGAAGCACTACTCTATCACAAGCTTTCTGGTATCGACACGTTTTGCGGCCTCCACTTTTACAATGTAAATTCCACGCAGTGCGGTGTTGAGATGTACCGATAGCTCGCCTGTACCACTTACTGGAAATACATTCTTCAACACAACAGCACCGGTCATATCCATAATGGAAACAGCGACATTGGGCACTGACCTTAACGAATTATCAAGTGCGATGGTAAAGGCTCCCCCCGTGGCAGGATTTGGATAGACCACGAACGAAGACATTTCACGTTGCTCGAGGCTGGTAACCGTGGGTACTTGTGCTATGTTCGACCAGGCTGAAGATCCACCATCGTTTTGCGCCCTTATCCTGAAGAAATACTCCTGCTGTACTGATAGATCTGAAAGGGTTATAGTCTGCTCATCTATTCCTGCCTCTGCAGCAAAAGTCCAAGGTCCGTTTTGTGCCGAAGCCTGCTGAATGGTAAAGGAGCTTTCATTGCTGCTCATATCAATCCATGTTAAAGTTGCCGCTCCGGAGCCTGCTCTTTCTGCTACCAATG
>JANNPM010000072.1:0-7308 GCA_031400145.1 Chryseolinea sp.
ACCACATCCGTTCTCCCGTGGGTGTGTCGATGCAATACTCGGGACAATCGCGACTGAATATCACCAGATTGTCTGAGCCGAGGTCGTGGATATGACTGCGCATGGGGCCGATAGAATAGCCCGACCTGGTCATCAATCCGACATCAATACCTCTATCATCATTCCCATCGATCAGCATTATTTCTGTGTATGACTGTCCGCCAACTTCAGTGAGAACATACGTGCTCAATTGCTTCAATGCTATCCTATGTTCGGCCTCAACAACAGCTACTATATCGGCATCAACATCCCTGATAACACGTCCAGTATTCATGATGGAGATGGCATTCACGCGCTCTGTCTTGTGCTCAACCCAGCCCACCCAGCTCTCGCGACCTTTAGCAACTATTTCCGGGAAACCGCTCCGCGGACGTTTAATAAAATTCTTCCCTCGGATCTTTCGAAGTATCACGTAAGGACCTTCGTCTGTTCTTAGAATTCCCAATTCCCCCATCAATTCCAGCATCCGCTGTTTGTCCGCTGCCGAGTAGACCGCGTTTTCGAATAAGGCATTTAACTCCGCCTCCTGCTTCAAAACCCGTGTCGCTTGTTCTGAGTTTTCATTCAGGGCTTTTGCACGGTCGAACAGGTTCTCTACGTTGAATGCAGCTATTTTCATATTTCATATTTACAATGTCTGGTCCAGGAACAAGATAGTCGTTTCCTGCAACGGGGATGCAATTTTGATCCGTTGATCCTTTCGAACAGACGTCGGTAGCCGAATTTACCTGGTGATCGGTTCCCTTCGAATAATCATCATGTCATTTTAAAGAAACACGTCATTGAATTCCAGATAGTCGAGGAGGTCGCTGCAATCCACCTAATTTGTTATCCAATGAGATAAAGCCTTCTCTAATAAGTTCGGAGATTTGTAATTCAGTTTGGCTCAAAGATACGCCGTTCATACAAACTACAAGATTTGAGGTATGATTCTTGAATAACTTCTCTGCCTTGTTATCAGACAATCAAATGGGTCAAGGTTTCAAACGGAAGTGACCGCTTGCGTTGAAAGCCATTCATCAAAAGTCGGTTCACGTTGATGAATGTTTCATTTTTGAGTTGTAATTTTAGGTTTGTAACAACATTTTCTTGTACACTTTTAGTGGGCAAAGCCCTCTAGTGAACAGCAATGCGTTAATCGATTTGTTGCAGGTAAACATGCTGGCGCCGCAGACTCCATGAGAAAAAGTTTGAAATATACAAAACTTTCCTGTTTGACAGTGGTGCTGATCATTAGTGTGATCGAAGCTTGTGGACAGCAAAATATTAGCAAAATTCTTTGGACAGCTAATTAGAGTCATGATAATAAATATATTGCTGTAGGTGGAGTAGATAAGAAGATTATGATTTTCAGCGGCGATTCCTTTGAACTTTTGAGGGTATTAGAGAACAATACAGAAATTCAAAGGATGAGTTGGCATCCATATTTGAATTTATTGGCTGTCGGTGCAATTGGTGACGGTTCCAAATTAATAAATATCGAAAAGGATTCCATGTTGAAGTTGACTGGCATCCATCGAAGAATGAATTTATTGCATTAAGTGAAGCCGTGCGGATATATAACGCAGAAGGAAGTGGGCGTAATTATAAACTTCCATCAGACAAGTGCGAAGGAGGCTTTCTTGCCAATGATCATGTTTCATCAGGAGGGAAGCAATAAATTGGCCAGTGTACGTATTAAACCCGGCGACCTCGCCAAACAGATTGGTCTGCTAAAAGATGTTTTTCAAAGCGTGTTTCCCGGAAGTCCTTTTGAATTTGAGGAAGAAATAGAAGTTGCCTTTGTATGGGCGCACTTAAGCCTTTTTATGTGAAACTCAAAAGGAGTGATGGAGGCTATCTTTTCACCTTTCCGGAGCTAGATTTCTCATCACCTTTTCCTTTTCAGCATTAAATTCTTCCCGTGAAATTAAACCCTTTGTTCTGAGGTCTTCAAGTTTCTGCAACTGATCGTCTTAATCAGGATCTGAGTAGATCCGAACCTCCTCGCCTTGCCATTCTCCACAATGGCCCATATCAAAGCTCCGATAAGAATTAAGGTGTTCACGTGAAATACCTGCCTTAACACCTTGTTTTGCAAATCATCAGAAAATGGTTAAAAAGAATGGTTATTGCGCTGGGTGCATGGTGTTCTTTTCACTAAGGATCTGCAATGAACATTTTCGGGTAGCCAAATTCTTTAGGTGGGTTCGTGTATTTGATTAAATAAGTCGTGTCATTAATAGTTAGTTCTAACTCATAAATTCCTTCGTCCCTTGGCACGTCAGGAGACACGGGATAGGATTTATCAAATACGATGTTTCCCTCAACCAACTCCGATGACACATCACCTGGCGGAAAAAACGAAACATACGGAGTAATTATCCCCCGAATGTTAACTTCCTCTTTCTTTAAGTCCGATATGGCATGCAGTAAATCATGCTGCGTCCAACGCATCGTAGAAAACATTACCAAATATCCCATTGTTCCATCCTTTAGATTGTCCAAAGTGCAGGGAATCAAAATCACTTCCTGTGGAATCGAGTCAGTGACTGGGAATATAACGATTCCATGCAAACTTAGCGGATCCCGTATTTGGGCCAAAGCATCATTAACCAGAGAAGACATAGCAAGCAGCGTGGTTATTCTAATAACAGAACTCATAAGGACGTATTACAACCGGCACCGCATTATTAATCGACCCCTGTGTTCCCACTCGCCCTCTCCCTAACGATAAAATTGCCATATGATGTTGTGCTCTTTGGATCCAATACCTCCCGAGATCGTCGGCACTGGTGGTAGGGCGTTGCTTAAAGTAGGCACGCATGTCGTTCTCACCAGCATTGAATGCATCCGTGGCAATGTTCTTCGCCTCGTTGGCCGAATAAACCATTTTCTTTTCAATGTTCATGTACGGTAATCCAAAATATAATTGTTTGATAGTAACCTTTTTTATAGTTCTCAGTCCTTGGCCAGCGACCCAGTAAACAAGATTTGACTAAATATTAGATATTGCTGCTTCCTGCCAAAGGTCGCTATTTGTTGCAACAGTAAAGGTAAAATTAGTGGGACAGGCTTGGAAGTTATCGGCTTGAAGGTTTATTGTTTTGCTACCTGATGTCCCTGTGCCCGAGCTTCCAGTGGAACCGCCTGAACTACCTCCGTAATCGCCGCTACCAGTTCCTGTTCCAGTTCCAGTTCCTCCGGAACCGGTGCCGTCTGAATAACAACTCGTTTCCGTGTAGTCATAAGAGCACATTGTTGATTCCCCAACTGTAACGCAGCTGTACCAGTATGTATCCTGACACATCACCCTGCCGGATGATACTGTCTTCGTAGGCGGCAATAAGACGTCAGATTCATTAGCAGTATTTTTATAACCCTTGAGGAAATTTCCCTGCCAATCTTCAACAATTATTAGCCCGGTAAATTTTGGGGCTTCTCCGGCAGCCTCGATGTAAGATTTATCAGGAATAGAAGTAACCATTTCTGAATGCATCATTTGATCAACACCCTTATAAATTAAAAGATATGTTGTGTATTCAATATCAATTTCAGGACCATTTTCATCCTGTTTGACATACATGTCTTGCTTAAATTCTAACGGAACAACTACCGCAACGCCTACGGACAAATTAATTTTTCTGGCACTTTCCCATCTAACAACCTTTTCTAACGCGCCACGGAAACTCTTGAATTTCCTAGCATCATTTGATTCTCGATAGATAATGTCGATTGATTCTTGTTCATGAAAATGTCGAGCCATCTCTATAATGTTCTCGTCCGCTGTTAAAGACTGGTCTTTGAAAGGTTGGTCATCTAAACAGCCAGCCAACAGGAATACAACTAGCCAAAGCATTTTGGGTGTCCAAAGGAAACTTCGTTTCATAGGTTTAAGAATTAGAATTTAAAATGTTTACTTCAAGGGAATTACTTGCTGAGGCTCGTCGGATAGTTGCATCGACCAACTTGTTTATTTAACAGACCAATTTCATAACACAATTCATCCACAACGAACATGAAATAACACGTCGTTCTTAAATCAAACTGATTGCTAAAAAAGGATATTCTCTATTAATGGGACGGCTGAGGCACGTAACTAAATGACTACTGACTTATAACCTTGACTAAAAATATATTTCGCATAGATAAAAAACAATACCAACTTGAAATAAATTTTAGCTTCGTCTAAGTTCATAAATGTATAGACTCTTATAACGGCAACGCTACCCACATGATGTCAGGATTTCCTAACAATCCTCAAGAAAGCATCCCTGTACCCAGGGAACCACGAGCCACGGCGTTGTTGCGTTATGTTAGGGTTATGCACCGTGATAGGAATTAAATAGTGATTGAAATTTTCATTCCTTCTTAATGCGGACATTCGAGGCAGTAGTCTATTATTGTAACGACGATGAATTACAAGCTGAAACCTTTTGAAGATTAAACAAAAAAGCCCATCCCACTTAGGACAGGCTCCTGTGTTACATAATTGCCTAACGTATACAAGACTAAGCTCGTCTTGCATTCTTTCATCTAAATCGAAGTCTATTCGTGAACCAAATCTAAACAAAGAAACACGAGTACGGTGTTGAAGCCTAACCGTCCTATGCTTTTGTTTCTTAAATTTGTTTAAATACTTGTTTGGTCTCTGGAACAAATGTCGGCAGAAGACTGTATCGATTTAATTCGAGAAGTTTATGTTATTCAATAATTCAATATATAATTCTACAATTTAATTGATAATGCTGACAATTGATTGCCAGTTTCCTTCCTTCTGGCAAAGTTTCAACCTTCTTTACAGTCTTCTCGGGAATGCTAATGAAAGGTGATGCAGCGACTGCTCTTCGCGGAAGCCATTGCATGATTGTCTCTGAGTCCATGGCCAAGAAAATTTTCGGCGATGAAGAGTCTATGGGCCAGCACATTCAAATGCCCAATGGCGGTGGTTGTGAATGTGAACGGTTAATCACGGGTATCTTCAAAGATTTTCCACCCAACTCACACATACACGCCAATTTTGTGGTACCGTTGGAACCTTTCATGAAAGATGGGGACGAATGGAGTCAGGCCTTTTTGCATACGTATGTTTCTCTTAAAGAAGGTCAGACACTCGAAGCGGCGAGCTAGAGATTCCGGACCATGTTGACCCCCCATTCCGGTGATGTTGACCGGGTCACTATATGACATTCCGGCTTATATTACCCCCCCTTAAGTTTAAGTTCATCGATACACACAGCAAAACCAGGGTTAAACCCTTTGAGTGGACTTATTATATATCGGATAGACGAGTTCGCTTTTCACAAAATCATTACACTAGGACGATCCAACCATCAGACAACTTTGAATTTATAAAGATTTGACTTTGTTAACTTTTAAGTTAACTTTGCTAAATGGATAAGATTCGTCAAATTATCTTCTACAAGGACTATTTTCTTGACTTTTATAACGACCAGACCGCGAAGGTTAAGGACAAAATTGAGTATGTTTTATTTGTAATCTCAGTCGCGGAGAGAATTCCCGTTAAGTTTTTCCAACAGATCACAGGAACGGACGGACTTTACGAGGTAAGGATTGAGTATCAAGGGAATATCTATCGAATTTTCTCATGCTTTGACGAAGGCAATTTAGTTGTGTTGTTCAATGGATTTCAAAAGAAGTCACAAAAGACACCAACTGGAGAGATTGAAAAAGCATTACAAATTAAGACTCAATATTTTATTGAAAAAGGTAAATCAAAGGGACATGGAAAAAAAAAGTAAGGCAAAGAAGAGAGTAACGACTTTTGTTGAACTAATTGAAAGCCGACACGGCAAAATTGGGACAAAAAAGCGGACAGACTTTGAAATAAAAGCCAAGTCATTCGCCATTGGAGAAATAATTAAGGAAGAGAGACGACTTGCTAACATGACGCAGGACGAGCTAGCAGTTAAAACTGGGACAAAGAAGAGTTTTATTTCAAGAATAGAGAACGGACATAGCGACATTCAATTGTCGACTTTGTTTAAAATACTTGAACTGGGACTTCGGAGAAAGATCTCGTTGACAATTGAGTGAATGGTACGCGCTACAACAGCGTGCAGGTGCCATAGCAACGTAACCGCTGGCACGGAAAACAAGGCATTGCTATATCTTGGCAGTCATGGGCCGCGGCGAAGTTGTAACTGCAAACAACGAGTTTCTAAATAACGTGGTCCTGTTTTCAACACCTATCATTACCGGAGCGCTATAAATTCATGGCGTGGAGCGCACCACTTATGTGGGCTATGAAAAATCGGAGTCGATGAACATGGACCGAGAAACCGCAGAAAAAGTTGCTGAATTTCTCAACGATGATTTGCAAATGTTGGAAATGTCGAACGATAGTCCAACGATAAGTCAGGATAGTGAGGATTGGAGAACAAACCGCTCATTTACCTTGACCCCGCGGATAGAAAGTGTCGAAAAAAGCCAACTGGAGAGCAAATGAGTGATCCGACAGGGAATCGAACCCCGAACCGTCAGATTAGAAATCTGATGCTCTATCCAGTTGAGCTATCGGACCATTTTTTCGAGATGCGGAGAGGGGGGGATTCGAACCCCCGGTACAGAATAACCCGTACGACAGTTTAGCAAACTATTGGTTTCAGCCACTCACCCACCTCTCCAAAGAAAATGTAAGCGTCCCTTTTTTAGAGAAGTGCAAATATAAATGTTGGCTGTAAACAATCGCAAAATCCGGAAAATAGTTTCCGGAGAAAACGGGCTGCATGAAGCGGTCTTTTGTGAACTTCAACCGGGTGATGATATTCTAAAAAAGGCGGCCCCCACCCAGGAAAGGCCCGGGCAGGGTGAATTGGGCTCCAAAACCGCCATTTTTTGAATGAGACATCTTCGCCCGCGTCGGAGGAGATAAACTATATCAACGCCTTTTCGGCTAGAAGGCTGGAGGTGATGTCCGCCCTTATTTGTTTATAGGATGCAATCGCCCCGATCCCCGACACCGGATCTTTCATTTCTTCTATGATGGCGTTCAACTCCTTATCGTCAAGCATTGTCAATGTTGTCTGAACCTTGTGGTAGGCCTTTTTCAAGTGAGTGAAATCTTGTTCAGCCAATGATCGAGAATAAGCCTGCTCCAGTTCTTCCAGATTCTCAATCATGCCATCGATGAGTTCTGCTTTGAACTCCGGGTCATTGTCTGCGTACAGTGCAAAGTCAACGTACAATACTCTATTTGTCTTCATTTTAGGTCACCTTTCATGTGTTAATCATTGCCTTTAGTTGTCACATGGAATGGCCAGACCAAAT
>JANNPM010000164.1:0-4596 GCA_031400145.1 Chryseolinea sp.
ATGTCGGGCGAGGACGTCTCGGCGCTCGTGCCCGCCTCCTACTGAAACCCATCGAGCGCTTAAGTCCTCCGAGAAGCCAATGCCATAATTTGCTCCTCGTCGCGAAGTTAGCAGTCGACAATATCTGATGAACCGCCCAATCCTGTTTCAACTCCTCCGGCCTTTGATCCTTCGCTCCGGTTTGCGCGAATTGCGTCCCTTCCACCACATGCGCCAACTGGAATACGATGCTCGTTGTTATTCCGCAGCAGAATGTAATGATCAGGAAACCAACCAGCCAGTATAACCAGCCTACCATGACGATGGGGATCGCGATATAGGCCACGACGTACATGGTCTTGCTAAACCAAAAGATAAGATGCTCATTTCTTGGTAGCTGTTTCTTTGGTGAAGTTGCCGATGGCTTGCCAAGAAAATACTTTTCAAAATCTTCGTAGAAGACCCACGCTATATAGGATATGCCATATAATGCAACCCAGTAAAGGGACTGAAAACGATGATACCAGCGTCTTGGTTGTCCGGGGTGCAGCCGCATAAAAGGTTTCACGTCGATATCAGAATCCATTCCTTCAATGTTGGTAAAGGTATGGTGATTGACGTTGTGCTTGATTTTCCAGAAATACGAATTCCCTCCGAGCACGTTCAAGGAATACGCCGACAGTTTATTGATCCACGCGTGCTTTGAAAAGCTTTGGTGTCCGCCTTCGTGCATGACGTTAAAACCAATGAAAGCGATCGTCAGTCCAAGAAGCGCGCTGAGGATGAGCGATATCCACACTGCCGGGGTGAAGAAGATGAGCGTGATATAAAGCGACGCAGCAACAGCGAACAATATTGCGCCTTTCCAATACACTTTCGAATTGCCAGCCTGGTGAAGGTTGTGCTCCACAAAATAGAGATCAACTCTTTCTTTCAACTGTTTGAAAAATGAAGTCTTGTTATTATTAAAGGTATATGACAGCATGCAATAGAAATGAATAGTAAAACAATATAATTTGACAGCAAAAAGAGAACGCCCGGTGCGCTGCATTAGTTCATTCAACAAAGGTGCGAGCGCAGAACAATTTATTCTGTAAAATTACGAAACCGGTAATTTAACACAATACTCCTTTTGCTTTTCGTCCTGAACGGCGCATTGAGTGGCTTTTGAGAGCCTGCGATATATCTCGTTTGTTAAGGATTCTGCATTTTTAAGTGTCATTCTTTCCTTTTAAACTTGCCGTTAAACTTCATTCATGAAGGCATACATATTTCCGGGGCAGGGTGCGCAATTCACCGGGATGGGCAAAGATCTTTACGATTCCAGGGCATCAGCAAAAGGCCTGTTCGATCAGGCCAATGAAATACTTGGTTTCGATCTCATAAAGATTATGTTCACCGGCACTGCAGAGGAGCAGAAGCAGACACAGGTTACACAGCCGGCAGTCTTCCTTCATTCTGTTGTAGTAGCCCTCACGAATGAAACATTTTTACCCAATATGTTGGCGGGCCATTCACTTGGTGAGTTCTCCGCGCTGGTTGCGTCAGGCGCACTCGGATTCGAAGATGGACTTCGTCTCGTGTCGAAGCGCGCTGTCGCAATGCAGCATGCCTGCGAGATCAATCCTTCAACAATGGCGGCTATCATTGGATTGGAGGACCAAAGGGTAGAAGAGATATGTGCTTCGATCGACGACATCGTGGTGCCTGCTAACTATAATTGTCCGGGACAGTTGGTGATTTCCGGCACGATCAGGGGGATAGACATCGCCTGCAAAAGACTTAAAGGTGCTGGTGCTCGCAGGGCGCTGGTGTTGCAAGTTGGCGGAGCGTTTCATTCTCCGTTAATGGAGCCCGCCCGTGCCGAACTTGCCGATGCCATTGCGACTACTCATTTCAAGTCACCGGTGTGTCCCATATATCAGAATGTAAACGCGATGCCATCATCGGATGTCGATACGATAAAGAAAAATCTTATTGATCAGCTTACAAGTCCTGTTCGATGGACACAGTCCGTCCAAAACATGGCGAACCATGACGCCAGTTTGTTTATAGAATGCGGGCCGGGAAAAGTATTGCAGGGACTGGTGAAGAAGATCTCGGCAGGAGTGGAGGTGGCGAGCTTGGAATAGCTTCAAGCTACAAGTTTTTTCGCTGGACTTTGAAAGTGTGTGCAAAGATGAGCGGTAAAACAGCAGCGGAGTTAGAGAACTTCATAGTGAGCTTCCGGCAGCTGGCAATTAAACCTTCTTTACTTCAAGGATATCTTCACAGTTTCTAAGAAGCTCGTGTACAGTTTGGAATAGCTTTGGATGAATATAATCGTCTGCGATTTCTGATAAGGGTGTTAGCGCAAACTTCCGGTAAGGTATTTGCGGATGTGGTATGGTAATGTTTTTTGCTTCGATGATCTCATCGCCAAAGAACAGAATGTCGATGTCGATGATGCGTTCGCCCCACTTTTCGTTTCTTAATCTGCCCATCGTTTTTTCAATAGTATGTAGTTGGTCGAGTAAATCCTTCGGTTTTAAAAACGTCGCGATCTGAACCGCCTGATTATAGAATACGGACTGGTCTGCCTTTCCCCATGGTGCCGTCTCATAAATTCCCGAACGCTTGCGTATCATGCCTGCCCGGGCTTCGATTGCCCAAAGCGCATCGCTAAGGTTTTTTCTCCGGTCACCCATGTTGGTTCCCAACAGCAGAAAGACACATTGGTTCATCATACGAGACACAAACTTACTTTTTTATTCGAATGACTATTGCTTACTTTTGAAACCTTAAAGCTGTCCCTTATGAATTTTTTCAGAAGTTTCTTCGCTTCGTGTCTTGGTGCCCTCGTAGCGATGGTTGTGGTGTTGGGAGGTATCATATTGATTATAGCTGCCTCGGGCGATGATGAAGTGGTGATCAGTGAGAATTCAGTGCTGAAGCTTGACTTGGACATTCCCATAATAGAGACAGAACAGGAAGACCCATTCCGCGGACTTTCTTTCTTTGGATCTGCTTCAACAAAATCCATCGGACTGGCCCAGTTGCGTCAGACAATCGCCCACGCAAGGACAGATTCAAAGATAAAAGGTATATACTTTACTGTCTCGTATCCGCAGACGGGATATTCTGTCATTGAAGAAATACGGCAGTCGCTACAAGACTTTAAATCGGAAGGCAAATGGGTTGTGGCGTATAGCGAAGACATGTCTGAGTCCGCCTACTACCTCGCTTCCGCAGCGGATCACGTGTACTTGCATCCAGCGGGAGACCTTGAGTTTAACGGACTTGCCGTGGATATCAGCTTCTTCAAGCGGATGTTCGACAAGCTGGAGATAAAGCCTGAAATATTTCGTGTCGGTGAATTCAAGAGCGCGGTAGAGCCCTTCATGCTTGAGAAGATGAGCGACGCCAACAGATTGCAGCTTACCTCGGCGATTGAATCTATTTATGATCACGTGATCACCAAGATCTCAGAGGCTCGCAAGATACCCAAAGCGACACTGAGAGAGATTTCCGACAGGATGAGCGTGCGCAACCCGTTACAAGCACAGGAGTTTAAGCTTGTTGATTCTTTGTTGTATGACGACCAGGTACAGGATAAGATAAAGAGCAGACTTGGACTTAAAGGCAAGCAGAAGATTGCGTATGTAAAATATGACAGGTATAAGAGCACATTCTCCACTTATAAAGATTCCAGGAATGAAGTAGCCGTTATCGTGGCAGAAGGTACTATCATGCCAGGCAAGGCACGGGCCGGACAATCAATCATAGGCGCAGAATCTTTTTCCGCCGAGTTGCGGAAGGCGCGCGAGAACGAAAGTGTAAAGGCGATCGTCATCCGGATCAATTCCCCCGGTGGTAGCTCGCTTGCATCTGATATCATGTGGCGTGAGATCACGCTGACCTCTGCGGTGAAGCCCGTCATTGCGTCGATGTCAGACTACGCTGCCTCTGGAGGCTACTATATGGCGATGGGATGCGACACCATCGTGGCCCAGCCGCATACCATAACGGGGTCGATAGGCGTATTCAGTGTGCTTTATGATGCCAGTGGATTTCTCAATAACAAGATCGGTATCACTTCTGAGGAACTAAAGACCGGAGAGATTGGCGAGCTTGTTACCGTAATGCGGCCGCTTACCGATGCAGAAAAGGAAATCTGGCAACAGCGCACAGAGGAAGTGTATGATACATTTATTGCCAAGGCCGCCGAGGGCCGCAACATGACACAGGACAACATCAAGAAAGTTGCATCCGGCAGAGTATGGACGGGGGTGCAGGCCAAAGAGCGCGGACTCGTCGACGTGCTTGGAGATTTCAATGATGCTGTGAGTATTGCTGCTGTGACAGGTGGGGTGAAAGACGATTACAAAGTTCGCTTTTATCCAAAATATACGCCGTCGTTCTATGAGCAGGTGGTTGATCAGCTGGAGGAAGAAGGGGAGGAGAAAGCTATGCGTTCAAAGTTGGGTGAGCATTATTATCTGTATCAGCAACTCCGTCATATCAAAACATACCAGGGCGTTCAGGCACGCATGCCTTTTGAATTGAAGATCCATTAGGAACAAACCTTTATCAAGGATGACCTTCAGGATTAACTGGTCGCGCCAGGAGATCACGGAG
>JANNPM010000179.1:0-2588 GCA_031400145.1 Chryseolinea sp.
CATTGCCAAACCGGAGATGGGACAAACCAGAAACGCCACTCGTAAATATCTCGGCGGTATGAATACTGGCGCTGGCTGCTGCCGGGGGTACACCGAATGACATGAGGAACGTTGAAGCACTCACGCCATAGGCCATGCCCAGAGATCCATCGATCATCTGAGCTATAAACCCGCCCAAGAGGAATATCAAAAACTCCGGACCGATGCCATTGACAGCCTGGACTCCCTGGTCAAGAATAACATCATAAAAAAAGATGAGCGCGACGGTAATCGATATGGCAAACGCAGTGATCACCGTTATCACCGATCGGCGGTAAAAAAAACTTCTGTGTATGGTTTCCATCTCCTGTTCTTTTATGCGTTAATGATTGTTTTGAGTTGTCACACGGAATGGCCAGACCAAATTATCATCATTTAGGGTGAACAAGGTGCATGTCCATTTCATGATCAAATTATTATTCCGCTTGCCGGAAATCGATATTGTGAAAAATAAAAAGTCTGATGGCATGGATATTGGCCTGTGCAGTGCCAGCGGGCAATTGGTGCGTTTGGGAATAACATATAAAACAAAGGTAAATTTAAAGACTACGAAATCAATAGAGATTATGCCTGTCCCATAAGATTATTCCGTATTGTGCCGGGGATGCACACCTAGAACGTTTGCGGAATGCACGAGAAAGCAATCTGCCAAGGGACTACTATCAACGCTGGCCGAATAACAACAGCGCGATAGCCAGGGTGATCAATACATTAAACATTTGGGCGGTAAGAAATGCCAGCAACGGCTTTCTGCTGGCGGCGGAAAAAAGGTCAGAGAACTTTGTTTCAAGGCCGATACTGGTGAAAGCCAGTGCAAACCATAAAGTCTGGATACTCTTCAAGCCATCTTTCACACCTGATGCTGTAGAAGCGCTCACGAAAAAGGAGAACAACACCGATGCAAGCATGAACCCAATAATGAACTTCGGAAAACGCTCCCAGATCAACCTGAACGTAGGCTTCTCCATTTGTTCAGCGCCCTCCAGCGAGTGCGTGTAAGTCCAGTAAATACTTATCGCAAACGCAGCCAGTCCGAGCAGGACATTTTGCGAGAATTTAACAATCGTACTTACTTTCAGTGCTGTCTCTCCCACCAACGTTCCGGACGCGACGACAGCTCCTGTCGTATCAATGCTTCCTCCCAGCCACGCACCGGTCACTTCCTGAGACAACCCATAATACTTTGCCATGAATGGCATAAAGATCATCATAGGAACAGCGGTGACGAGCACCAATGATACGACGTAAGAAAGCTTTTTGGTATCTCCCTTTATTGCACCCGCCGTTGCTATTGCCGCTGAAACCCCGCAGATAGAGACTGCGCTCGATATCATCATTGTTAAGTCGTCCTCAACACCTAGCCTTTTGCATATCCAGTATGCAAAGTACCAAACGCTTAAAACAACGATGAGCGCCTGCACCAACCCCAGAAGACCTTGCGTTAATATATCCGAGAAGATAATTGAAGTACCTAATATCACGAGGCCCACTTTTACAAACAATTCTCCGGAAAGTGTCGCGCGAAACCACGCCGGCAGCCGAAAGAAATTTCCTACGATAAGGCCAAGCATCAGACTGAAAATGACTGCTTCGAGATTAAGCCTTTTGATTTCACTATTGCCTGCCATTATCAGGGCAAGCAAAGTCATGGCAAAAATTATCGGAAATACCGTGAGCGTATTTCTCAGCGAACGGTTTGTCAGTACGGCAGCGATGGCTGTCATTACATACAGCAGCAGAAATTGTAACCCAACATTGACAATATTGGAAATGCCAAATACTTTACTTTGGAGACTCAATGCGTCCGTCCATCCAAAGACGGGGACAGGAATAATGAAACCGCTGATACATATGAAGATAATTACAAAGCCAATGAGGACTACTGCCCAGTCTTCATGTAAAATCGACTTTATAACAATTTTCGGATTTTCTTCAACCATAGGTTGCTTGTCATGTCATTACACTCATTGCGTGCCTTCCTGTGAACTAGGTGGCCCACATATTACAAGCATGGGTTGACCAGGCTTGATCTCCATCAAGCTTCCAATTATAACTCAAAATTCCTTTTCACCAAATTCACTCTGCGTGAAATCAATCTTCTTAGCCAGCTTATTTAATTGAAAGCTGAAATTTACCCGCAGCACATTCACTTCGTAGATATAATTTGTCGACGTGTAGAAATCACGACCAGCAGTTGTTAAACGCTGTTCATTTGTGTTCATTCCTCCTAAATCGATGTTCTGCCATTGCAGGCTCACACTGCCCTGCCCCTTAAGGATGGCTTTTTTAACCGTGGCTGAAGGAATGAAAAATCTTGAGTCGTCACCCTGCGCGGTCACTGTCCGCGATGTATAATTCAAAGTCAGTTGAACGATAAGCGAGGGTGCCAGGGTTATCGATGTATTAGCATTAATGGAGTAATTGAATCCACTAGTGTATTGACAAATTAATTTAGAAACATTTTGTAAATTTGTACGATTTCACCCCGTACAAATGATAACACAATTCAAGTTAAGTAAAAAGGAATTAAAATATCTGGAAAGTCAGAA
>JANNPM010000181.1:0-2401 GCA_031400145.1 Chryseolinea sp.
GAATTGGCGGGGTGGCTGATGACCTTCCTGATGGATGGGAGAAGCACATGCAGGATTTTGTTAATTATCTTCCAAAGCGGCTTAAGGAATATGATAAAGTAATAGTAAAAAATAGCATTTTTAAGGGGCGTACCGTTGGAATCGGTGCCTATACGACGGAAGAGGCCATTGAATGGGGAGTTACTGGTCCCGGGTTGCGGGCGACGGGATACAACTTTGATTATCGCAAGAAACGTCCTTATTCAGGAATCGACCAATTTGAATTCGAGATTCCGCTTGGGAAAAATGGCGATTGTTACGACCGGTGCCTGGTACGGATGGAAGAGATGCGCCAAAGTCTTCACATAATAAAACAATGTATTGATAATATGCCTGCGGGGCATTATAAATCAGATCATCCACTTACAACACCCCCCCGTAAGGAAAAAACAATGCAGGATATAGAAACACTCATCACTCATTTTTTGAGCGTTACCTGGGGACCTGTAATCCCCGCAGGGGAAGCAATGGTGCCAGTCGAAGGAGCGAAAGGGAGCAACGGCTACTACCTGGTGAGCGATGGCGGAACTTCGTCCTACAGAACCAGAATCCGCACCCCTTCTTTCCCTCATATCCAAATGATACCATTGATAAGTAAAGGTTATACCATACCCGACCTGCTGGCGATTTTAGGGGCAATGGACTTTGTACTGGCAGATCTTGACCGATAAAAAGTGCCTAAAGTATTTAAAGTGAACTAAAGTGCCTAAAGTACTTTAGACACTCAAGGCACTTTAAATACTTTAGGCACTTTAAATACTTTAGTTCACTTTAAAACTTGAAACTATGTTGACTGAACATGAAAAAGAGGAGATACTGGAAGAATCATTGGCATACCCCTATCTAAAGGCGGTATGTGTTGATGCGTTGAAAATTGTTCAGCATCATCGTGGTTGGGTATCTGATGATTCCATCATTGATATTGCCGGTTTTCTTAAAATGTCGGTTCATGAAGTGGATAGTGTGGCCACCTTTTACAGTCGTATCTATCGCCAACCAGTTGGCCGTCACGTGATTTTGATCTGTGATAGTATGAGTTGTATGATTATGGGATATGAGAAGCTGTATGATTACATTTCAGAAAAGCTGGGCATCCGTTTCGGCGGTACAACGACCGATGGAAGATATACGCTGCTTCCTATTTCATGCCTTGGCGATTGCCATAAAGCACCCTCTATGATGATCAACAATGAACTTTTCAGCCTTCTGACCAAAGAAAAGATTGACGAATTGCTTATAAAATATGAATAAATGGAAAGGCCTTTAACAGAACATATAAAGCCCGGAACGTCACTAACCTTAAAGGAATATTTACAGGTTGGCGGATACAATGGTGTTCGAAAGGCACTGAAAGAAATGGCTCCTGATGAAATTGTAAGTCTTGTAAAATCTTCGAACCTATTGGGCAGAGGTGGTGCAGGCTTTTCTGCCGGCCTTAAATGGAGCTTTGTACCCATGGGTCCTGATGCCCCCAAGCCGAAGTATCTGATATGCAATGCCGATGAGATGGAACCGGGTACCTTCAAGGACCGGTATCTGATGGAAGGGAATCCGCATCAGTTAATTTCAGGCATGATCATTACAGCCTATGCTATTCAGGCAGAGAAAGCATATATATTTCTGCGCTGGGCTTATAAGAAATCGGAGTCTGTACTTCGAAATGCCATTGCCGAAGCTTATGAAGCTGGTTACCTTGGGAAAAACATCCTGGGAACGGGATTCAATCTTGACATTTATATACATACGAGTGCCGGACGATATATTTGCGGAGAAGAAACGGCGCTGATCAATTCACTCGAAGATGAAATGGCGCGCAACCGTCGCGTCTCCCAACGGGCCGAGATTAGAGATCGCACGATTCTGGTCAGCGTTGCCACTGGCCCATTGTCAGATGCCGAAGAGTCAATGGCGGAGCTTTCCGAGCTCGCGACCTCCGCTGGAGTGGTGGTGCAGGACAAGATCATCCAACGGCGGCAGGCAATCGACCCGCGTACCGTCCTGGGGCGAGGCAAACTCGATGAACTCCTGATTCGCGCCCTCCAATTGGGCGCTGACATGCTCGTCTTCGATCGTGAACTGTCACCCGCACAAGTCAAATCGCTTTCGGAAGCCACTGACTTGAAGATCATCGATCGTTCGCAATTGATCCTCGACATCTTTGCCCAACGGGCACAATCACGAGAAGGCAAGATTCAGGTGGAGCTGGCGCAGCTGAAGTACCTGTTGCCTCGATTAATCACGGGTCAGGACTCGGCCTTTTCCCGGCTCGCCGGAGGTATTGGCGGAAGAGGACCCGGCGAAACCAAGCTCGAGACCGATCGCCGCCGCGTGCGTGATCGCATCAATCGTTTGGAAAAGGAGA
>JANNPM010000210.1:0-14751 GCA_031400145.1 Chryseolinea sp.
GTCGGTCGCGGTACGCCGGCATCGCGCGCGATGCTCGTCGTGTTCACGACCTGGCCGTTCATCAGCGCGGCGATTTCGAGGACTGCAGCAGCGTTGCTGCCAAAGCTAACAGAATGTGAGTTGCGACCGGTGAGCAAAGCCGCACGGGTAGGTGAGCAAACTCCTGTTGTATGGAAATTGGTATAACGGAGACCATGGGCGGCAAGACTGTCAAACGCGGGGGTCGGAATCAGTCCTCCGAAAGCCGAGGCGGCACCAAAACCAATGTCATCGATCAGGATATAGATGACATTCGGCGCTCCTTCCGGAGCGGTGACCCTTATTGGCCATTCCTGTCTTGTCTCCGAAATGGTCTTTCCGATTTTACCTTGAAACGGCTGCAGCGGTTCATACTGGGCATACAGGGCGGTTATATCTGTAATAGAAAAAAGGAGAAACAGACGGATTGATATACTACCGAAGAATTCTTTCATTATGTCTGAATTTTATATCTGATCGATTATCGTTAAAATGCATTACTACCACTTTTCGGTCTGAACTATAGGCGCTGGAGTATTCAAAGTTAACCCGTTGTTACGTCATACAACTGACTGGATATGCGCGGCGAGCGCATCAGCGATACCGGCTGAGAAATAAGAAGACATAAGCATAATCCACCGTTTTTGCATTTGCGGAGTTTAATGTTTCCATTACGAGGTTTGCAAAAATATGCAGCCGTTTTGGTGGACAACTGGCTGAAGAAAAATCGTTCGCCTGTGCGATTGATGAGCAAATATTAAAAATGTTTTCTAGAATAGCACGCCTTTTTATAAAAATCTTTAATACCTATGGATTTAGTAGATTTTAAGGCGCTGTTACTGACCTGAAAGCAAGTTGTGTCATTCGGTAGCATTGTATAAGAAATGGGAAAGAGCTGAAAGTTTACTATTTCGATTCACTGCCTATTTTCTTGTTATTGTCACCTTCAACAAGTCCAAATAATGGCAAAAACACGCAAACAATAGTGTTCATAAAGTCTACAAATATGAAACATATCACTTAACTTTGCATTTGTAAAACATGATGACCAACGCTTCGCCGCCAAAATGGGCCGACCAATTCCTGCAGTGGTACTGTAATCCTACCCTATTGGAAGAAACACAAGGCGATGCCCCACGAGCGATCAATTGTTTCACAAGATTCCAAAGATCGCTTTTCAGTGAGGATCATAGCTCGCACTAGCACAAAGTCTTCAGACTGGCAGTAGTGCCGGCGCACAGTTTCTTACGTTTTTGGTCATTCGGTGCCGCCCCTGCTTTTAATAATTTAAATCAAGAATTCGAAAATACCGTATAAATTGGAAAGTATATTCTGCCACTGCCTTAGCTTGGTAACCATCGGCGGGATGCATTCCGACTTTGTCCAATATCAGGTAAGTGCATGACCCATGTTCAATCATAAATTATCCTACTACTCAACATGAATAAATACAGAGGGCCGCTGCCGATAGTGATGATAACAGGTCTATTGCTTTTCAGCTTTCATATAACCGCCCAACTGAAGGTGAGCGACAACCGCCGTTACCTGACAACATCAGATGGCAAACCCTTCTTCTGGTTAGGCGACACGGCCTGGGAACTTTTTCACAGGCTAAATCGCGAAGAAGCTGAAAAATACCTGAAGAACCGGGCCGACAAAGGCTTTACCGTTATCCAGGCCGTGGTACTGGCTGAGCTTGACGGATTGCACGACCCAAATCCGTACGGAGAGATTCCGCTTGAAAACGATGATCCCACTAAACCACGTGAAGCATATTTTCAGCATGTCGACTTCGTCATAAAGAAAGCTGAGCATTTGGGCTTATACATTGCCCTGCTACCCACCTGGGGAGACAAGGTTTTCAAAGACAGGTGGGGAATCGGGCCTGAGATATTTAATTCAGAAAACGCAAGCGTCTACGGCAAGTGGCTTGGAAGCCGCTACAGGTCGCAAAAGAATATTGTATGGGTGCTCGGCGGTGATCGAAATCCGCGCGACGAGAAAGATGTCATGGTATGGAGATCTATGGCCGCTGGTATTGCGGAAGGTGTTGGAGGGCAGGACAAAGCCTTAATGACCTTTCATCCTCAGCCGAACAATCTCGAAGACGGCGGCTCATCAAAATGGTTTCACAATGATGAATGGCTTGACTTCAACATGTTTCAAACCGGCCACTGCCGTGAAAACAACCTATCGGAAAGATTGTCATATGTATACAATCTTAAACCCGTAAAGCCGATGGTTGACGGCGAAACATTGTATGAGGATCACCCGGTCTGCTTTAATGCCAACGATCTCGGTACTTCCAGCGCCTATGATGTGCGCAAGCATGCATGGATCGATGTCTTTGCCGGAGCATTTGGCCATACCTATGGCTGCCACGATATCTGGCAAATGTATGCGCCCAATAAAACACCAGTTAACGGGCCCCATTTTCCATGGTACATTGCGCTGGATCTGCAAGGTGCGGCGCAAATGAAATACCTTCGCTCGCTGGTGGAGTCCAGGCCCATGGCCGATCGAATTCCAGATCAGGAACTTCTAACGGATCAGCTAGGCGCAAGCAATCACATCCAGGCGGCCCGCGGAAAAGACTACATCTTTGTATACTCCACGGAGGGAAAAGAGTTCACGCTGCGAATCGGAAAAATCTCCGGCAATTCTATACAGACCTTCTGGTATAATCCACGGAATGGCGAAGTGACCGCAGGAGAAAAAATCGCCAGAAAAAACGAGCTTAAATTTACACCGCCGACAAGTGGTTATGGTCATGATTGGGTGCTGGTGGTGGATGACGCAGCAAAGGGATACATATCGCCCGCATTTAAAAAATAATTCAATGGCAAAGTCCGCTCCTGCTAAACTTTGAGTCTACTGCGTGCCTCAGCGCCTTAGACTGTCCGCAAAACTTTCAACTGATCTTTCAACTCCTTCAAGTGACTTGATGCCTCCCGGATCTTCTCATTAAATTCATCTTTGACCTTGTCCGCATTCTTAGAACGTCCAAAAAACTCAAGGTTGTTTTTCCACAACGCGATATCATTTTCGACCTTACTAATTTTCTTCCTGATGATTTGCTCCTTCTGATAGATCTTCCTGTCAGCATCCGGATCGTTACGAAGTTCATTTAATTGATTCTCCAAGGATATCTTGCCTTTGGCATTTTCTGAAAGACCCGGTATGGAGTTTATGAAACGATCTACGGCTTCCTGATAGCGATTCCGTATTGCATTGATATCTTTTCTCGGAACAAATCCCACGGCAGCGAATTGTGATTGCAGATCCCGCAGTATCTCCTCGGAGCCTGTCCTGCCTGCTGCATGACTTTCCAGCATTGTACAAATTTCTTCTTTCTGTTTAAGATTTTCCGCCTGCTCGTTCTCCAGGCGGTCTGTCTGGGTCCGACGCTGATCGAAGAAATAGTCGCATGCTTCTTTGAATTCCTTAAACACTTTCTCCCTCAATTTCTCGGGTACTGGTCCTACCTCTTTCCATTTCTGCTGAAGTACCTTGAGCTCGTTCGATGTCCTATCCCAGTCGCTGCTCACTTTCAACTCCAGCGCCTTCTTTATAAGATCATACTTCATCTGCAGGTTACGCTCCCGCTCCTCATCGAGCTTTTTGAAGAATGCATTTTTGTTGTTAAAGAAGGTTTTAAATGCCGACCAGAACTTTTTGTTTACATCCTTCGCCTTCGCGCGAGGCAGACCACCAATAACCTCCCAGCGTTTTTGCAGGTCGAGGATCTCTTTGGTTTTTTGATTCCAATCCTTGATGCGGTCAGATTGAAAGTTAATAAACTCCTGAACCTGGTCGCTTAATGTCGCCTTGTTACCAAAATTCACATGCAATTCCTGTTGCAAAGTCTGAAGGTAGGCATCACGCTTCGAATAGACGGCGTCTGACGCCGCCTTAAACCGTTGCCACACGGCCTCCTTGTCGTCTTTTGGTACAGGGCCAAGATGCTTGAACTCATGATGCAGCTCGTTCAATTCAGCGACAGCATCTTTGATCGATTCATGGTTGATGAGCTTCTCGGCTCTCGCACACAATTCGGCCTTTGCTTCGAGATTCTTGCGGCGGTCAAGCTCTTTTAGTTCAAAATATATACTTTGGTTATCGTAGAACCTGTCTGTTAGCGCATGATAGTTTGCCCAAAGCGTTTTAGCCTGAGGACCAGGCACGGGTCCGATTGCCTTCCACTCCTTCTGAAGTAACTTAAACGTCTCGAACTGATCGGCATTATCCTGCGAATCAAACAACACGCGGAGCTTTTCCAGAAGATCCTGTTTCTTCTTCAGGTTATCAACCTTACTTTCTTCCTGCTGCTTAATGTATTGGCTCCTCTTATCTTTTAATAATTTATAGGTCGCATCGAAGGCGTGGTCGTACTCGTCACCTTTGAATTCAAAATCCTCTTCAACGCCACCTTCACTGATAAAGCGACCGAGGGCTTCCGCTTTCTCCTTTTCCCTGATATCATCAAACAACGGCTTCACCTCTCGGAGAACGTTGTCAACTCTCTTAAAGTTATCCTCGCGCGTAAGGTCCTTGATCAACTCAGCGAACTGTGCTTTGGAAAAATTGCTATAGTCTGTGGCATGATCTTCATCGTGGTGTTCTTCTGACGATTCATCGCGCTCCGACAAATCTACTTCAGATTGCAGCGTTCGGCCATTGTCCCGCCCCGTGTGCTGGGTCGCATGTTCCTTCTCTTCTCGTTTTTCTGTTTCCATGGTCAATGTCCATTGCTACGCGGCTTTAGACGTAATTTAATAAAATTGAATCAATTCAGCCGCGGGTCGACAGGATAGTTAGAGTAGACAGAAAACCGTCCCCCCATATTTTCCAGTGCTTTCTTCCAGACAACACTCGGATCCGTATCGAACAATAGTTCGTCTGTTACAAAGTCACAGACGATCCAGGAATCTTCGTTAAGCTCCGACTCAAGCTGGCCGGCGCCCCATCCACTATAACCGAGATAAAACCTGACATCCGAAGCTCGGATAACGGCCGAATCCAGGCTGGACATTAAGCCCCCAAAATCGCCTCCCCAATACATCTCATCTTTAATCCTTACAGCCTTTTCGATATTTGTGTTGCGGTGGAGGAAGTGGAGCGTATCTTGTTGTACCGGCCCACCGACAAATAGTTTTTCATCCAGTTGCCTCACGTCCTCCATCACTTCACTTATCTTCAAAATGGATGGCTTGTTTACTATAAACCCAAAAGAGCCTTCTTCATTGTGCTCACACAATAAAACTACCGTGCGTTCAAAATTCGGATCTGCCAGGTATGGCTCGGAGATCAACAGCCGTCCTTTTTCAGGTTTTAGTTTGTTCTTATACTTAAAAAATTCCATTCCAAGTTAAAAAATAACCCAATTCCTATCTGAATAAAGAATTCCTGCCGAAAGCGATAAGTTTCCGTGGTTGAATAAAATACTTCATTTGCACGAAAGCAAGTTATATTTATATGACACAGATTCGATTGCAACCGTATGCACAAAATTGCTGATATCAGAAAAGAATATTTAAAAGCGTCGCTGGACGTCACAACTGTTTTTTCAAATCCTATTCTACAATTTCTGAAATGGTTTGACGAAGCAATTAAAGCGGAGGTAAATGAGCCGAACGCTATGAGCCTCGCGACGGTAAGCAATGATAACCGTCCTTCCTGCAGAATTGTTTTGTTGAAGGGTGTGGAATTGGAACAGTTCCTGTTCTTTACCAATTATCAAAGCAATAAAGGACGAGCGCTCGACGACAACCCATTTTGTGCCTTAACATTCTTCTGGCCTGAATTGGAAAGGCAGGTGCGGGTCGAAGGCATCACTTCCAGGCTCGACGAGAGCCGTTCAGAAGCATACTTTCATAGTCGGCCTCTAGGATCACAGGTGGGTGCCTGGGCGTCACCCCAGAGCCTGGCAATTGAAAACCGTGACATACTGGAAGCCCGGGTGAAACAGATTGAAAAAAAATTTGAGGGACGCAATGTGTTACCCAAACCAAAACAATGGGGCGGATATCAGGTAGATCCGTCAATCATTGAATTCTGGCAGGGACGTCAGAACCGCTTGCACGATCGAATAGTCTTTGTGAAACTAGCGGGCAAATGGAAGATGAGCCGTCTGGCGCCCTAAAGCAAATCGTATAATGAGTTAACCCCAGGGAATCGTCTGACGGTAAATCCTTCGCCATATCTGGTTCCGATTGCGTGCCCGAACTCAATGGCTCTGGCTTCAAGCATCTTCAGGAAGCCGGGGTTGGAAATAAAGGTCTCAGGTTCTTTACTCAGCGGATCGTAAAACTGACTCTTGAATGCTTTGATTGCATTCATCTTTATCTCAAAGAAATCGGAGATATCGACTATGAAATCAGGCTGCAGATAATTACTCTGAATATAGTGGTATAGCACCCGTGGTCGCCATGGGAGTTGGGACTTTCCGAGGTCATCGAGGGTATGAATCTTAACAAGCCCTGAAAGGAAGCACGCGTCATATCCAAGCATGGCAGCTTTCCCATGATCTGAATGCCTGTCACTTGTGGCATTTGCCAAAACGATATCCGGCTGAAATTTCCGTATGGCCCGGATTAATGCCATTTGATGTTCTGGATCGTTTTTGAAGAAACCATCCATGAAGCCCAAGTTCTCGCGCACGCTGAGGCGCAAAATCGCTGCCGCGTCGCGGGCTTCCTCCGAGCGGCTCTCTGCCGTACCGCGGGTTCCCAATTCCCCCCTGGTAAAATCAATGATGCCGACTTTGTATCCAGTGGATATATGCTTCGCAATAGTCCCCCCACAACTAATCTCCGCGTCATCAGGATGAGCGCCGACCACAAGAATATCGAGTTTCACAATGCTGGGTTCAGAGGCAAGCTATCAAATTGTTAATGGACGGCTAAAATCTCTTTTGAAACGAGGAATCGCTCAGCATCGAGAGCGCCCATGCAGCCCGTCCCCGCGGCGGTAATTGCCTGACGATAAACGTTATCTGCAGCATCTCCTACAGCAAAAACGCCTTCGACGTTCGTCTTGGTGGTACCAGGAACGACCTGGATGTAACCAGTCTCGTCCATGTCTATGTAATCCTTAAATATGTCTGTATTTGGCTTATGGCCAATGGCAAGGAAGAATCCTTGTATGTTCAATTCTTTCTTGCTGCCCGTTTGAGTATTCTTCAGCCGAACGCCCGTAACGCCGTGTTCATCCCCAAGAATCTCATCTGTTTCGCTATTCCAGTGAATTTCTATGTTGGGCATCTTCATGACGCGCTGCTGCATAATTTTGGAAGCACGCATTTCATCACGCCTTACAATCAGGTGAACTTTGGAAACCAGATTGGCTAGATAGGTCGCTTCTTCAGCTGCGGAATCACCGGCACCCACAACGGCTACCTCCTTGCTGCGGTAAAAATATCCGTCGCAGATAGCACAAGCTGATACTCCGCGATTCGCATATTTTTCTTCGGAAGGAATACCCAGATATTTTGCGGTCGCACCAGTGGCAATGATCACCGTCCTGGCCGTAACCTCCGTCTTTTCGTCAATCGTAACCTTCAGCGGATAGGTTGAGAAATCCACAGAGGTGACCAATCCATAATGGACTTTAGTTCCAAACCTTTCAGCTTGTTTTCGAAGGTCCATCATCATTTGCGGACCGTTTACGCCATCAGGATAGCCAGGGAAATTTTCGACATCATTTGTAATCGTCAATTGACCGCCAGGCTGTCCCCCGGTGTATATTACCGGATCCAGACCCGCGCGGGCGGCATAAATTGCTGCGGTATAGCCCGCAGGGCCAGATCCGATAATGAGGACCTTAACTTCTTCAGTTGTCATGGATAATAATTTGCCTATAGAACAAAATAAAGGGTCTCACCATTCGAGACCCTTTATAAATATAATTTGCGTGAATAACTAGCCGAGGTAAGGTTTTAAAGCTTTACTTCTGGACGTATGGCGTAACCGTCTGATCGCCTTCTCCTTGATTTGCCTGACACGTTCCCGGGTCAAGTTAAATTTCTCACCAATCTCCTCGAGTGTCATCGAATGTTCTCCATTGAGGCCAAAATAAAGCGTGATCACGTCGGCTTCCCGTTGCGTCAGGGTCGACAGTGCGCGTTGAACTTCCCGGCGAAGTGAGTCGTTCATAAGGCCGGAGTCGGGAGTTTCCTCGCTGTCATTTTCGAGTACGTCCAGGAGGCTATTCTCCTCGCCCTGAACAAAGGGCGCGTCCATGGAAACGTGACGTCCCGATATTTTCATGGTGTCGACAACCTCTGCCGTTGTCACATCAAGAACTTCCGCAAGTTCTTCAGGCGACGGCTCGCGTTCATACTTCTGTTCAAGTTCCGAAAAGGTTTTGGAGATTTTATTCAGGGACCCCACCCTGTTAAGCGGAAGTCGTACGATGCGTGATTGTTCCGCCAATGCTTGAAGGATCGACTGACGTATCCACCAAACGGCATACGAGATAAACTTAAAACCTCGAGTTTCATCGAACCGTTGCGCTGCTTTAATCAATCCCAGGTTGCCTTCATTGATCAGATCGCCCAGGGACAAACCCTGATTCTGATACTGTTTCGCTACCGAGACAACAAAACGAAGATTCGCTTTAGTCAGTTTTTCAAGCGCGATCTGGTCACCTTCCTTGATGCGCTTAGCCAACTCTACTTCCTCATCAGGCGTAAGAAGGTCAACCTTTCCAATTTCCTGGAGATATTTATCCAGGGACTGGCTTTCGCGGTTCGTAATTTGTTTACTTATCTTGAGCTGTCTCATCCCGCTTGTTTATGTCTGGCTTTCATTAAACAATATACTCTCAAAATATAGTTCCTGTCAAATTATTACCTAACGTTAATTATGCCGGTGCGGTTTCAGGCCTCGGCGGCCGCGGTAAAAGTACTTTTCTGGACAGGCGATATTTGCCCGTTTTCTTATCGACTTCTATAAGTTTCACTTTTACGTCTTCACCAACCTCAAGGACACCTTCCATATTCTCCAGGCGTTCCCATTTGATCTCAGAGATGTGCAGCAGTCCATCCTTACCCGGCATGAACTCTACGAAAGCTCCAAATGGCATAATTGACTTAACCTTGCCCTCGTAAACTTCGCCGACTTCAGGGATGGCCACAATACCTTTTATTCGACGAAGGGCAGCCTCCATCACGTCTCTGCTGGCCGCAAAAACCTTCACGATACCCTTATTGCCAACCTCTTCAATAGAGACCGTTGCGCCGGTAGTATTTTGGATATCCTGTACAACCTTACCCCCTGGACCAATGATCGCTCCGATCATGTCCTTTTCTATGATCACGGTCTCGGCTCTGGGCGTCTGAGGTTTCAGGTCAGGCCTTGGAACGGTGATCGTCTTCTTCATTTCGTTGAGTATGTGAATACGACCCTCTTTCGCCTGCAGCAAGGCCTCACGCAGGATTTCATAGGTCAGTCCATCAACTTTCAAATCCATCTGGCAGGCCGTGATCCCTTTTTCTGTTCCAGTGACTTTGAAGTCCATATCACCAAGATGATCTTCATCTCCGAGTATGTCGGAGAGTATCGCGTACCTGCCCGTGGTGCTGTCAGAAATCATTCCCATAGCAATACCGGAGACCGCTGCCTTTATGGGCACACCGGCATCCATCAGCGCAAGGGAGCCCGCACACACTGTTGCCATAGAAGACGATCCGTTGGACTCTAGTATATCCGAAACAATGCGAATGGTGTAAGGATTTTTTTCATCCGGAGGAAGGACTTGTTTCAATGCTCTCAGCGCCAGATTACCATGGCCTACTTCGCGACGCCCGGGGCCGCGATTGGGCTTTACCTCTCCCGTGGAAAATGCGGGGAAATTATAGTGAAGTATAAACTTGCTGTAACCCTCGATCATGGCACCGTCAATCATCTGTTCATCGAGCTTCGTACCCAGCGTTACCGTGGTGAGTGACTGCGTTTCACCCCGTGTAAAGACCGCTGAGCCGTGGGGTGAAGGAAGGTAGTCAACTTCGCACCATATCTCCCTAATATCCTTAGTCTTACGGCCATCAAGGCGAACGCCTTCGTTAAGAACCAGGTCTCGTGCCGCCTTCTTTTGGATGTCCTTGAAATATCTCTTTATAAGCTCTGGCTTGGCCGTAGACTCAGCGGTAAGCTCCTCCAGATAATCGTCCAATATCGATGTGAACTCATACGACCTGTTCTTCTTATTAGCTGTCAGCTTGCGTGCGGCCTGATACGACTTATCATACATCAGTTTCCACAGCGATTCTCGAAGGACCTCGTCGTTTTCCTCATGGTTGTATTCACGCTTAACAGACTTGCCTGCCGCTTCGGTTAACGCGATCTGAACCCTGCACTGATCTTTAATCACGTCGTGTGCGATCCGCATTGCGTCGAGCATCTCCTCCTCGCCTACCTCTTTCATCTCCCCTTCAACCATCAGGATATTGTCGATAGACGCTGCCACTATCAGGTCAATATCTGCGCGTGCTTTTTGTTCCATTGTCGGATTTATAATGAACGCGCCGTCAACGCGGGCTACGCGAACTTCTGAGATCGGGCCGTGGAAAGGAATATCTGATACGGATAATGCCGCAGACGCAGCAAACGCGGCCAGCGCATCAGGTAGCGCATTTTCATCACCGGATATCAGAAAAATCATCACCTGCGTTTCCGCATGATAATCACTGGGAAAAAGGGGGCGAATTGCACGGTCGACAAGCCGGCTGATCAGCACTTCGTAGTCAGACAGCTTGCTCTCCCTCTTCATAAACCCCCCCGGCACCTTACCCGTGGACGCAAATTTCTCCTGGTAGTCAACGGACAATGGCAAAAAATCGACGCCTTCCTTGGCGGTATCTGAGGCCACCACGGTAGCCAGGAGCATTGTATTTCCCATACGAACGACCACTGCGCCGTCAGCCTGGCGCGCCAGCAATCCGGTCTCGATGGTTATTTCGCGACCGTCGGGAAGCTTGCATGATTTAGTAATAACTGTAGGTTTCATATATGAGATGTATTAAAGCCTTGGGTAAGGCTTACGGATGTTAAAAAATGCAAAAGGGAACCTTCGTTGGTTCCCTTCGAGGAATGTCGCCAGTTTATTTTCTAAGATCGAGATCGGCCAGGATGGCGCGGTACCTGTCGATATTCGTATTCTGAAGGTAATTCAATAACCTTTTACGCTTACCAACCAGGGTGAGCAAACCTTGCTGCGTGGAAAAGTCCTTTTTGTTCTCTTTTAAATGAGCCGTCAAATGATTAATCCTGTGGGTAAAAAGAGCAATTTGTGATTCTGCGGACCCGGTTTCGTTGTTCTTTTTCGCAAATCCATGTTTTGCAAAAAGGTCCTTCTTAATTTCTGTTGTAAGATACATTTCGAATAAATGTTATTTCCTTTATTTCAGGGGGCAAAGGTAACTAATCGGGCATTATTTCAAAAAAAGTTTAAAATTTTCCCAATCAGGATACGGGTTTAAGATTTACGGATTTAGTGAATTGGCGAGCGATTGGTTACGCCTGCCAAATCGACTCTTAATCTTGTCGAGGACGACGGAATAGAAATCTGCTTCAAAAAATCTCGCGTCAACCCGGGCCTGTCTCAGGAAAAAAAGGCCTACTCCAAACAGGATTACATCAGCCATCCACACCCCTAAGAACACGGGCACGGTCAGCTGCTTCGCCAATTTTTCGCCCTGCATCGTAACCACGTAATAGATTATGAAGAAAAGTATCGAGACGAGGAATGGTACGCCAAGCCCTCCTTTCTTGATGATTGCTCCGAGCGGTGCTCCTATTAGAAACATAGCAATGCACGCAAACGAGCTTGCCAGGATCTTGTGCCACTGAATGTCAAAAAATACCATCTCCTTTTCGAAATTTTCTATGCCGCTATTGGCATTGCTGATCTGACTCTTCATGCTACGTGCTACATTAGCTGCACCCTGGAACATATCACGTGTAGGGTTAAGCCTGAACACGCTGTCCACAGCAGCAATTTTCACGGAGTCGAACGAATAAACTTTTGCACGCTTTGTTTTTACTGTTGACGGAACAGCATTCCGCTTCTTCACGGAAGCTGTGGCGGAGGCTTTCGAAGCCTTAATGGAGTCAATGGGTTTTTTTTTGATGCCTTTCAGCGTTCCCGGAGCGACAAAAAATCTGCGCTCTGGGGGATCATTTTTCTTCTTCGTGGTGTCGGGTTTCACAACGGACAACCGGGTGGTATCCTTATTTCCATACTTCTTTATTCTTTGCGCATTGGGCAGGATCGCTATTGAATCGCGATACTCTTTTTGCCTTTGAAGTGCTGCGGGCAAGACAAGCGTATCATCCTTCATATAATAACTGAAGAACTCCGGGGTCGCCAGATAATAATTCAGTTGGTGATTCAATATCTCGCGATGCAACGAATCCATGTCAGCTTCCAGCTGGTTTAGATTGCGCATGATCCTGTTACCCTGAAACCACTTCTTGTCCGTCGTCTGCAACTGGAAGGATGAAAGGTCGAACACGACCTGCATTTTGTCAAATTTTGTACGTGAAAGAGCGTCTGCCTTGTTCCCTGCAGCTTTCCCGGGCATTCCGGTATCATTGCCTGCGCCTTCGGTATAATGAAACCCGTCATAAAGTTCAAATTTCAGATAACGCTCATTGAGGATAGTATACATCCTGCCGGAGTCTGCAACGGTTACCTCTTTGTTACCATCATTTTTTCTATGGTCGTAGACGATTACCCCCTTCAGGGCTTGTTCGTCTTTAGGAAATTTTTGATTTACCTTAATGCTCAGGTTGTCAATTCCCCTGTAAAACGCACCTTCGCGAAGCTCAAGGGCAGGTTTCTTTTGCTTGATGTCGTACAGTAAACTGTAGGCTTCCAGTGCAGCCTTAGGAACCAGGTTGTTATTCGCGTAAAACGCTCCGGCTGTCAGCACCAGCACAAAAAAGAAAATCGGTCTCAATATTCTGATCAGTGAGATGCCCGCGCTCTTGATGGCCGTAAGTTCAAAGTGTTCTCCCAGGTTTCCAAAGGCAATCAATGATGAAAGCAACACTGCCAACGGCATGGCAGTAGGCACGGTGAATATGGCAAAGTAAAAAAACAGCTGACTAAGCACCCATGAATCGAGACCCTTGCCAATAATGTCGTCAAAGTATTTGAGCATGTTGATATTCAGCAATATGAATACAACAACGAGGAATGTAATCAGGAAGGGGCCTATGAAGGCATCGAGGATTAGTTTGTCAACTTTCTTCATTCGCTGAACTGCGGCTCAAAAATAGCGCCATGATAATGATGCTGTACACGCGCCAGCCTGAAATCAAAATAAGTTTGTTATCCTCCGACCGTTTTACGAAGGGAATCCACAAGACTTTCCCACATGTCACTGAGCTCTTTTTGGTCGGTTATATCCGTGTAATCAAGGATCTTAATGTATACTGACTGGGTCAAGTCATTTGATTCGAGACGCAATTCAAAATAGGAAGGGTCTTGCTCGTCCTCTTTATTCTCCGGTAAGAATTCAAAGCGGACGAAGTGGTTTGTCCGATGTGCTATCTCCTTTGCCCTGTGGGCTTCGTTATCCCAAAAGAATGTCAAACTTTTATCTTCATTATTGATGGTAACGTCATCCGCGAACCATTCCGCGAGCCCGCTAGCGCTTTGAATATAGGGATACAGCATTTTTATAGAAGCGTGTATCTCATAATCTGCCGTAAATAACTTTTTTTTAGATGTGCTGAGTGTGGCCATGTATTGGGTTAAACCGATTTAATTTAGGCCAATTTACGGAGGAAGCAAAGGTTATTTCATGATTTAATGATTTGCCAATTCGGTCGTTCATACAGGATTTAAAAGATTTACATGCTTTTTTTTGTTTTCGTAGCGCGGGGGAGAGTTGAACCCCCGACCTTTGGGTTATGAATCCAACGCTCTAACCGCCTGAGCTACCGCGCCGTTAATTTTTGGGAGTGCAAACTTACAAAGTTGTGCGGAATTCACAACTAATAATTCTGAAGCGGAGGCCCAAACCTTTGTGCTAAATTTCGTAACCAAAGTACTAAAAAGGAAGTATACCCAGTCGTGTCTTGCGACAACCCGTGGGACAGATTTGAGACAAATCAAAATAGAAATCCAAAATTCATGATTGAAAGCTACTTCAAGATCGCGTGGAGAAACCTGCTCCGAAACAAAGGTTACTCGTCTATCAACATCTTCGGCCTCGCCATCGGAATGGCCGTAGCAATCCTCATTGGGCTGTGGATGTACGACGAACTCACATTTGATACATACCATTCAAACTATGACCGTGTTGCACAGGTGATGCAACATCAAACCTTTAATGGGAAAATAGGTTCTCAGGTAGCCAACCCCGCGCACATGGCTGAGGAGATCCGGAACGTGTATGGAAGCGACTTTAAGTATGTGGTGCAGTCGTCATGGAATAACGATCACACAGTTACTTACGGCGACAAAATGTTCGCACAGCCCGGAAGCTATTTTGAACCAGATGTAACGGAGTTGCTTGGACTCAAAATGATCAAGGGTTCCCGTGATGGTCTGAGGAGGGATATAAATTCAATATTGTTGTCGGAATCCGTGGCAAAAACATATTTCGGAGACGATGATCCAATAGACAAAATATTGCGCATCGACGACCGCGCGGACGTAAAGGTTACCGGCGTGTATGAAGACCTGCCGCAAAATACATCCTTAAAGGACCTGAAGCTCATC
>JANNPM010000418.1:0-3797 GCA_031400145.1 Chryseolinea sp.
GGCCTGAAGGGCCATAACATCTGAGCCCAGGCCAAGGCCTGAAAGGCTGCAGGCCTGGGTGTAAGAGCCCCCGCCAACGGGAGGCCTGAAGGGCCGTTACCTTTGCAAATGATCGTGTTTCGCACCATGAATAATTTGACATTTGATGAATGGAAGCGCGGATTTGATCATCCAGCGAACATCCGGGCTGGACGTATCTGAAAAGAAGTTTTGTCCAAATTCAGCGAAGGCAATTCCCCATGAGTTTGGTATTGTATGCCCCATAAGGGATTTTGAATTGTTATGGACTGATATTCAATAAATTGTATCCCACCCCAAGTAAAAAACTAAAAATAATAGTTTAAATACTAAAACTATTAGTTTATGCTATCTTTGCTTGCAACGTATGAATTATGGTTACGCAAAGAGCTGATATCATATCAAAATTACAACAAGACATACTTCATCTGCAAGGGTATAAGCCAGCAAATGGCTCTACTATTAACGTTGGTCTAGGCGCAGTAACTGCCGGAATGCCAGGCGGAACGTTTCCACTTGGATCAATTCACGAATTTTTATCGGTTGGTCACGAAGGAGCGGCCGCGACGAGTGGCTTTATTGCAGGAATATTGTCACCGCTTATGGGAAGGGGAGGCATGTCGTTATGGATCAGTTCCTTCAGAAAAGTTTTTCCGCCAGCGTTGAAGAGTTTTGGCATACAGCCCGACCGTTTTATTTTCATTGACCTGCACAAAGAAAAAGAAGTATTGTGGGCGATGGAAGAAGCCCTAAAATGCACAGCGCTTACTGCTGTTATTGGTGAGATGAAGAACTTGGGCTTTACAGCTTCGAGACGATTGCAATTGGCAGTTGAGCAAAGTAAAGTCACGGGCTTTATCCTTAGAAATAATTTGGACAAGCTGAATACTACCGCATGCGTATCCCGATGGAAAATTACTCCGCTGTCAAGCAGTTCTACGGATGATCTGCCCGGAATTGGATTTCCACATTGGAAAGTTGAGTTGTTACGAATTAGAAATGGTAAATCCGGAACGTGGGAAATAAAGTGGGAAAATAATAGATTTTACTCAACAGATATGAATATGAACACGTCAAGGCAACCGGAACAAAAAAAGAAAACAGCTTGAGATGGCCAGTCGTTTTGTTTCCATATGGTTCCCCTATCTTTGCACTGATTGGTTTTCAATTCACCAACCACATCTCCGACAGATGCCTTTTGTCCTGAGTGCTGCGTTGAAGGGAAGGATGACGGTTACTTCAGCGAATAGCGCTGCCCTGGCTCAGGGAATTGATAACGGAATGGCCATAGCAGATGCGCGCGCAATTATTCCTTCCTTACAGGTAATTGACGATCCGCCGGATCTGATCACCAGATTACTTAAGCGAATTGCCGAATGGTGCATACGGTTTACGCCTATCGCTGCCGTTGATGCTCCGGATGGCATCATGCTGGATGCCTCCGGTTGTCCTCATCTGTGGGGTGGTGATCAGAATTATCTTGATGATATAGTCACGAAGCTAAAAGGGAAAGGATATTTTGTAAGGGTGGCAATTGCTGATACCGCAGGTGCGGCCTGGGCAGTTGCCCGGTTTAGTAAAGAATTGCTTTTAATTCAACCTGAAAGGCAACTGGAAGCATTGTTTCCTTTGCCACCCGAAGCCCTTCGACTGGAGCCAGAAACAATTGAACGTTTACGAAAACTGGGACTTCGCCGGATTCAGCAATTTATTACCATGCCTCGGTCTGCCTTAAGGCGGCGTTTTGGTACACACTTTTTGAACCAACTGGATCGTGCAGTGGGAAGCGTAAATGAATTACTTCAACCTGTGGAGGCGATTCAGAGTTATCAGGAAAGATTGCCTTGTCTTGAGCCGATCGTCACTGCCACAGGCATTGAGATCGCATTGGAAAGACTGCTCCAAGCATTATGTAAAAGACTGCGCCATGAACAAAAAGGGTTGAGGCACGCAGTATTCAAAGGCTATCGCGTGGATGGAAGGGTTGAACAGATTGCCATCGATACTAACCGGCCATCGTATAGCGTCACTCACCTTTTTAAACTATTCCAAATAAAAATTCACCGCATGGCACCGGATCTTGGAATAGAGCTATTCGTATTAGAGGCTTCAAAAGTTGAAAATCACTTTCCTGTTCAGGAAAAAATGTGGCAGTCCTGCGATGGACTTGAAGACATTAGGCTGTCGGAGTTAATAGACAGGTTGACCGTAAAAGCCGGCGTACAGGCGATTCGTTATTTACCAGCCGAACATTACTGGCCAGAGAGGTCTTTTAAGCCCGCTTCCTCGCTTCACGAAAAGTTAAGCTCACCTTGGCTTGACAAACTGCGACCATTGCAGCTTTTACATGTACCCATAAAAATTGACGTTACGGCACCGATCCCGGATTATCCTCCAATGGTATTCAGACATGATGGAAAGGTGCATAGAATAACGAAGGCGGATGGCCCGGAAAGAATCGAACAGGAATGGTGGTTGCAGCAGGGAGAACACCGTGATTATTATCGGGTAGAGGACGAGGCGGGTCGACGCTATTGGTTATTCCGACTCGGCCATTACAATGATAAAAGTTATCAGTGGTACATACACGGCTTCTTTGCTTAGCAGGGCGATATGGGTTACTCAGAGTTACAGGTCACCAGCAACTTCAGTTTTCTCCGAGGGGCTTCTCATCCCGAGGAGTTTGTTGAGCAGGCGAGAAATCATCGGTATGATTCTATCGCTATTACTGACCGAAATACCTTTGCCGGCATAGTACGGGCACACGTTGCTGCCAAAAAAGCCGGGATTAAATTTATACCCGCTTGCCGTCTCGATCTCGCAGATGGCCCCAGTCTTTTGGTGTATCCTAATGATATCTCCGCGTATTGTAAAATCTCCGCGTTGCTTACCTTAGGCAATCTCCGTGCTGAAAAGGGGGAATGTATTTTATACCGGTCAGATGTCTATCAGCATGCCAGGGGTTCGACTTTTGTTGCTGTGCCTCCAGCCTCATTGAATGAAACATTTGAGATTGACCTTTCATTTAAGAGAGCTATAGATGAATACCAAAACGTATTTGGTGAACAATTATACATTGGTGCAACACGTGTTTACGGAGGTGAAGATCAAAAAATGTTATTCAGAATTTCCCAGTTATCGGCGCAGATGGACATGCCGATGGCAGCTACCAATGATGTCCATTATCATCATCCATTACGACGGGAATTGCAGGATGTTGTTACATGCGTACGGGAGAAATGCACGATTCATAACGCCGGCTTCCGGTTGCACTGGAATGCAGAAAGATACATGAAGCCTGTTCACGAAATGGAAAGATTGTTCAGGCATTACCCTCATGCTATCCATCACGCCCATGAAATAGCCCAGGTTTGTACATTTTCGCTGGATGAGTTGAAATATCAGTACCCTAAGGAAATCACCAGCGATGGCAGAAGTCCGCAGGAAGAATTGACCTATCTGGCATGGGAAGGGGCCAGACAACTTTATGGAAATGTAGTTCCGGAAAAGATAAAGAAGGGTATCCGGTATGAGCTTGCCTTTATGGAGCAAATGGGTTATGCTGAATACTTTCTTACCGTGTACGACCTTGTTCGCTTTGCCCGTAAGCAGGGTATTCTTTGTCAGGGTAGGGGTTCCGCGGCAAACTCCACGGTTTGTTATTGTTTAGGAATAACTTCTGTCGATCCTTCAAAATTTGATCTGCTGTTTGAAAGGTTTATCTCCTCTGCGCGTAATGAACCACCGGATATCGATGTGGATTTTGAGCACGAGCGGCG
>JANNPM010000239.1:0-5504 GCA_031400145.1 Chryseolinea sp.
ACCGTCTGGACGGTCCCCTTTCCGTAGGTGGATTCTCCTATGATGACACCGCGTCGGTAGTCCTGTATGGCACCAGCAAAAATCTCCGAAGCCGAGGCACTGAATCTGTTCGTGAGCACCACCAACGGTCCATTATATGCCACACCAGGATCATCATCCTTACCCACTTCAATTTTATTGCTCGAATTTTTCACCTGAACTACCGGTCCATCTTTAATAAAGAGTCCCGTAAGGTCAATAGCCTCCGACAGCGATCCTCCACCATTATTACGCAAGTCCAGCGCAAGGCCGTCGATTTTTTCAGCCTTCAATTCCTTTATCAGACGTCGAACATCGCTTGTCGTGCTTGTGTAATTTGGATCGCCTTTCTGATAGGCATCGAAGTCCATATAGAAAGTGGGCAGCGTTATTATTCCGAGCTTCAGATTCTTGCCATTCTTTTCATAGTTAATGACGCTCTTCTTTGCCTGCTGGTCCTCCAGCTTTATCTTGTCTCTGACAAGCGTAATTTGCTTGGTTGGTCCGCTTACACCGGTCTCTGCCGGAAGAATCTGTAGCCGTACCGTAGTTCCCTTGGGGCCTTTGATCAGCTTTACGACGTCGTCGATTCTCCACCCGATGACATCTACCAGCTCGCCCGTCGCTCCTTGTGCGACGCCGATGATCCTGTCATTGACATTTACCAGTTTACTCTTGTCAGCCGGTCCGCCAGAAATAACTTCTGACACCTTGGTATAATCGTTTTCCGTCTGCAATCTTGCACCTATTCCCTCAAGGGAAAGGCTCATTTGTTGTTTAAAAAGGTCGGCTGCTTTTGGTGAGAAATAATTTGTATGAGGGTCGTATGCTTCAGTAATGGTGTTCATATACATGCTGAACACATCTTCACTGTTAAATTGTTGAATTGACTTGCGGAAACGTTCGTATCGCTCGGTCAGCATTTTCTCGATCTCGGCCTGGGATTTTCCCGTCAACTTAAGGCTCAATGCCTGGCTCTTGATAAGCTTACGCCAGATGTCATTCAGTGCCGCGTCGTCCTTGGCCCAGGGTTCTTTGTCGCGGTCCGTCTCGTAATACTCATCTGCAGAATAATCAAACTTCTGCTTTATAAGTGTATTCATGACGTATTCCATACGCTGGTCAAACCGCTGGCGAAATACCGCATATATATCATAAGCAATATCCACGTTCTCATCGCGGGTGAGGTCATCTATTTTGTCCCTGAATTTGTTGAACCGCGCAAGATCAGCTTCAGTGAAATACGTCTTGTTGTTGTCAAGGCTTTTGACGTATTCATCCAGTATCGCAGCTGATAACGAATCATCAAGGTTTACTTTCCGATAATGGTTGTTATCGAGAATGTAAGCGATTACTTTTGCCTCTTTCCCATATAAGGGCTTTGCCCTTAACCTTGTTGTATCAGCTTTCTCCGCAGCCCAAGAGGTCATTACTAACAGCAACCACACTGCCAATACACCTGCAAAAAATACTCTTTTCATTCGTGCTTGTTTAATGTCATTAATCGGCAAATCCTGTGCCCGTATGTACTGAAACGCAAAGTCTCTCCCTTCGGTACAGCAAGTCAACAATTTAAATGACACGTAGCGGTCATTAAGCCGTTTTCTCCGAGTCGTACTCGTCCAGAAATTTTTGGGCCTGTCCGATACTCTGGAACTCGAAGAACTTTTTCCCACCTGTGCGGGAATGCACCTCTACGCGGACCATGTCTATACTTTTGTTCTTTTTGAATGTGTGAGCAGGTGCCCTCCTGTAATCGTCCGCCTCTTTGGTCGAAATGTTAAAGGCTGTGGCGCGGACAGACTTGCAGTAATAGCATTGAAAGTGTTTGATTAGTTCCCCGGGTGCATCTTTTGCGGGTGGCTTCGTGATTTCTTCCTTGACAACCTTCATCGTGTAAAACCCACAACTATTGCATTTCAATGCCTGAAGATGGCCTGGATACTTTTCTATTTGAACATCGCCTGACTTTTCATCTATCCAAACATCATAATCAACGGAGAATGCGCTCTCCTCGGCCAGCATTCCCTCCGCCAGATGCACATCTTCTTCTTCTTCCCCCAACAATCTCAATGTGACCCCGGATTTACCGATCCTCGGCAAATAGCGCCACTTTTTCAACTTCCTGTTCAAGATTGTTGGATAGTAGTATTCGAGAATCAGGAATGCTACGTAGGCGACAAGAGTTCCTCCCGCAATAGAAATGAAAAGTCTCACGAAGAACCATACCCCAATGTTCTTCAGGGTTCCCATGCCATAGAGGTTGATTAACAACATGGTGGCAATTCCCAGACAAAGAAATACTTTCTTATAATTTTTTATCTCCTGTGTATTGATGTAATCATACTTTCCTTTAAAGGAGCTTATGGCTGTGATCCGCAGGTTGTGTACCAAATAGATCACTATAGCCGAAACCGCCATGATAATAGACCCCACCATCATTGCATAATGCCAATAATCCAGAAATGAGCTTGAGCCAGTTTGTTGCATAGTGACAGGGTGCGAATTAAATGGTTTTAAAGATAAACGATTTATACGATTTACATCGCTTAAAATATCAGGGTGGTGATTCTCGCCCCTGCGGTTGAGTATCAAGCTGGCACCTCTATCTCTGGTAGGGAGAATAACGGCAGATCGCGTGTGTGGAATATTGCACACCGCGCTGTTGTTAATATTTATAGAAATCGTTATAATTGTGTAGAGGCGAACAGATTAGGTCGATTAAGTCGGGCGTCAACGGCAGACTGCATTTTCGATATTCCAGTTCTGGAGTGACTGTTTTTCGCCTGGCCCGCGCCGATGTCGGGCAAGATTGATGAAAACTATGCGATTCATACCTTCTCCTACACCGCTTCAGTTCAGCTATCTCTTCAGCGCTACCGCGAATGCTTCCGGGAGAATGCAGTACCATAAGATCAAGCCTGGTCACAGCAAATTGCGCATTAGTCGCTCAGAATTTATCAGGGCGTATAACGATGCTCATATTTTAGCGATCAACCCATTACAGCTTAAGGGGCAGGATGGCGTTTTTCAATTTGAATTTTACCTATAGCGCGCTTCGCCTACGGCTGAGAAAGGATGCCATCAAGATCGGCGGGGCTATATCGGATCGACTTAATCGTCTTGTTGTCTGACTTGCGATAAACTAACCACTTGCCTGCTTCTTCCCGATAATAGCAGGCCGTGCCATCCTTTTGCTTATAAAATTCTACGGTCTCACGTGCTTCCTCCTCGGAATTACAGGCTTTACTCATATTAGAGCGCTGCACCTCTTCGAAGAGTCTGCGGAATTTTTCACCGAGGCCAAATTCCAGTATAGCACCTGATAAGACATATTGTATGTCACACAGCGCATCTGCTACTGCGACAATGTCCTTTTCTAAAATAGCAACTTCCAGCTCCTTTAACTCTTCTGCGATCAAGGCAACCCGTAGCTTGCACCTCCCTTCATCCGGGATTGCCGGCGTGTTGAGTATAGGGTGTTTAAATATATTGTGAAATTGCGCTACAAGGGCCAGCGTCTGTGGTTGTTCCATATTGCGGGGTTCAAATGTGGCTATTAGATACTGTTTGTCGTGTACAATTCCCTGACTGTAAGCCAATATGAGATTTTTGGCAGGTTAATGGTGCTCGAAGAAGGTAAACGTAGAACTATTTTAAGAAAAAACACGTATTTTAGCGAATGCAATACGCAGGAACATGTTTGGCTAATCGCCTTTTCTCCTTCTTCACGGGCCTGGTGTTCCTTAATATGAGCCTGGTGATGGCAGAGTTATGTGCCCTGAAACTTGATAGAGACAAAGACCTGATGGAAAACATCGCCAGGATAACCGGTGGATGTTCTGAAGAAGAAGCAGACAGCATGGGCGATGAAGACACGACGGTCAAAGAGATAAACCTGATGATTGGCTTATCGCCCACCGTCCCTTTACGACATCTGCTTGATTCATCTCATATCAAGGTTCAGAACGAGGGGATGCCCAGCTTTGGTAATTACGAGATCTACTCCCCTCCTCCGCAATCATAGCTTTGCGGCAGATCCCAATGGAGATTTGCTGTATTGACAAATTCTTTCGGCAACCTCTGCGCGGTAATTGCGAGAATTGTATTCCCGTTAGGCTCTATGTTTCCGAAAATCCATTGCTAGACTTTTCAACGCTATAACTCGTCGATTTTATGGTATTATATAATTCACTGCTGGAGGGCAACAAGGCCTGGGTAACGGAGAAACTCGAGCAAGACCCACAGTTCTTCGAAAGGCTTTCAAAAGGCCAGAATCCTCAATTTCTTTGGATCGGCTGCTCTGACTCCCGTGTTCCCGCAAACGAAATTACCAATACGCAGCCCGGGGATATTTTCGTCCACCGGAACATTGCCAACATGGTTGTCCATTCTGATATGAACATGTTAAGCGTATTGGACTACGCCGTCAATATTCTTAAGGTAAAGCATGTAATCGTTTGCGGACATTACGGGTGCGGTGGAGTTAAGGCGGCGATGGATAGTGAACAATACGGACTAGTAGATAACTGGCTTCGTTTCATTAAGGACGTTTACAGAATTCATTCGAGGGAGCTCGATGCTATCAACGATCAGGAACAACGGTTCAACCGATTTGCTGAGATCAGCGTCATAGAGCAGGTGTTTAACCTGTCCAAGACTTCTATTATACAAAATGCCTGGCGGGAACGCAACGAGCCAAAGGTCCATGGATGGATCTACGATCTAAAGACAGGTCTTATAAAGGATCTAGGTGTAAGCTTAGACAGTTCCGCCAAGCTTCCCTCATTCTATAAAATCAATAGCAAGGTCGTCGCCGGAGCGCAGGTCGCCGATCAGGTTGTTGGAACAGAACGAAAGTAAATAGGATGATAAACAAAGAGCAATTTAGTCCGCTCAAAAATCTTGGTCATGATCTTCCCGCAAGCATTGTGGTGTTCCTGGTTGCGTTGCCGCTTTGCCTAGGGGTGGCGTTAGCATCCGGGGCGCCACTTTTTTCAGGAATAATTGCCGGCGTTGTAGGAGGTATTGTGGTTGGTTTGCTCAGCGGGTCCGCATTAAGCGTTAGCGGCCCGGCGGCCGGCCTGACCACCATAGTCCTGGCTTCTATCACACGGATGGGAACTTTCGAAGCATTTCTTGTAACCGTATTTCTGGCTGGATGTATACAGGTTATACTGGGCTTTGTACAGGCAGGAAGCATTGGAAATTATTTCCCCTCAGCGGTGATCAAGGGAATGCTTGCGGCCATCGGCATAATTCTTATTCTGAAGCAAATACCACATGCGGTAGGGTTCGATCGTGACTTTGTAGGAGACGAAAGCTTTTTCCAGAAGGATGGTGAGAATACATTCACGGAACTCTTCCAGGCTTATTCTTTTCTTCATCCCGGGGCCGTGGTGATTTGCTGTTTGTCGCTTTTCATATTGATACTGTGGGACAAGCCATTCATGAAGAAATTAAAGCTCACCAGCATTCTGCCAGCG
>JANNPM010000299.1:0-6948 GCA_031400145.1 Chryseolinea sp.
GAGCGTTCCTTCAAAGCCTCAATGGCTACCTGGGCCTTAAAGGCTGAACTGAATTTTCTTCTACTCTTTTTCATATTTGTAACACATAGTTAGTTTAAAATTTTAACTTAACATGTGGTCCAAATTTTGGGGAGTATTATAAAGTGCCTTGGATGCTTTTTCCAGACAAACGTATCCATTTGACTTATTGGTTGAAGATCTTAATCTGGAGAGAAATAGCAGCAGAAATCCCTTGTTTGATGTGATGCTTACTTTTATGGAAGCAGCAGCGGGATCTGAAAATTTTACCATCCCTAATGAAGCGATGGAGAAAATTCATTTTAAAGGAAAACGAAATGCAAAGTTCGACCTGGAAATAAATGCTTCAGAAGAAGGGCAATGTGTCAAATTTATTGTGAACTATAATGCTGACATCTACAATACTAAAATCATTGAACAGCTGATTACACATTTTAGACAGTTAACAGTATCGGTAATAAAGAATCCTGCAGTTGAGATCTCCGGATATAATTTCATGTCGGTAGCCGAGCAAAAGCTTCTGCTCCATGATTTCAATAATACATTCAAAGATTATCGTCTCGACAAAACTATCGTTGAATTGTTTGAAGAACAAGAACGATTATTTCCGGATCGTATCGCAGTCATTGCATCGGAAGGAAATCTTACGTTCAAACAACTGAATCAAAAGGCCAACCAACTTGGCTATTTTCTCAGGGATAAGCATAGCATTTCAGCAGAAGATTTTGTGGGGATTGAATTAGTGAGAGGGCAGTCATTGATCGTGGCGATCCTCGGTATCCTGAAAGCTGGTGCCGCCTACGTGCCGATTGATCCAAAAAATCCTGAAGAACGGAAGGCATATATCCGTAAGGATGGAAATTGCCGATGCGTCATTAATGATGATTTTTATGCTTTTTTCGAAAAGGAAGCACAGCACATCCCCACTGCAAATCTGAAAAAAATCAATGACGCAAATAGCTTCGTTTATATTATTTATACATCCGGATCCACCGGAAATCCAAAGGGTGTAATGATAGAACATCACGCACTTATGAACCGTCTGATATGGATGCAGGAAGCCTATTCACTGAGTGAGGATGATGCGATTCTACAGAAGACAACGTATTCGTTTGATGTATCCGTTTGGGAGTTATTATGGTGGTGTATCTATGGTTCGAAGGTAGTTCTTCTCGAACCGGATGGTGAAAAGACTCCGTCAATAATAGTAGATGCTGTTGAAGCCAACAATGTTACGGTAATGCACTTTGTGCCATCGATGCTCTCTTCATTCTTAGGTTATCTGAAGCAATTTCCTGCTGAGCGTGAAAGGCTTCAGAGCCTGAAGCAGGTATTTACAAGTGGTGAGGCATTGTCAAAAAATCATCGAGACGCTTTTTTTGGAGAATTGCCTTGGTGTTCGCTGATGAATTTGTATGGACCAACCGAGGCCAGTATTGATGTGACTTACTACGACTGCGCAGAAGATAGAACGGATCACATCATCCCTATCGGTCGCCCTATCTCAAATACTCAGATGTACGTGCTGGATGATCAACGACACCTCGTACCAATAGGAGTGAAAGGCAAATTGTACATAGCCGGGCGAGGACTTGCCCGAGGATATTTAAACAAGGACACGCTCACAAACGAAAAGTTTGTCCTAAACCCTTTTAACCCGGGTTCACGCATGTACGAAACGGGCGATGTTGCGCAGTGGCTGTACGATGGCAATATCAACTTTCTTGGACGGGCTGATGACCAGGTCAAAATCCGAGGCTACAGAATTGAATTGGGTGAAATTGAATTTCATCTTCGGAATAACGCAGATATTGAAGACGCTGTTGTCGTTGTTAATGAATCGAACAATCAAAAAAACCTTATTGCATTTATAGTAGCAGGTCGTGCGCAGAATCTGACAGATTTAAAAAATTACTTGACCTCAAGAATACCATCTTATATGGTGCCGGCGAGCTTCGTACAGATAGAATCCATACCCTTAGGTTCGTCCGGGAAAGCTGACAAGAAGAAATTGTTGGCTTCAAACCATGATGAGTTGTCAACTACTACTGTGTATGTAGCACCGCGTACGCCGCAAGAGAAAGCGCTGATCGAAGTAATTGAAACTATACTGAACAAAAAACACATAGGCATTAAGGAAAGTTTTTTCGATATAGGCGGTGATTCAATTAAGTCAATTCAAATTGCATCCCGATTAAAACAAATTGGCTATGCGTTGAAAGTAGAGGAGATAATGCGAACACCAGTTTTCGAAGAGCTCGCTAAACATTTAGGAAATGCAATTAACGAAGTAAACCAAGGTGAAGTAATTGGTGAGGTTGTTCTGGGCCCCATTCAGCATTACCTATTCGATAGCTTCGAGGTGCCGCATCATTTCAATCAATCGATTTTGTTAAAGTGTGAACAGCCGATCCAACTCGATGTCTTCCGTGACTGTCTTAAGAAAATAGTTATGCATCATGATGCGTTGCGGATGACCTTTTCAAAGGAGAATGGGTCTTGGAATCAGTTTAACCGACCTGAAAATTGGCATGGATATGAGATTACATCTTATGACCTAACAACATCTCAGCATCCTCTGGATGACATGGATGGCCTAGCTAGTCAGACACAGTCGTCGTTTGACCTGATGAATGGGCCGCTAATAAAGGTGGCACACTTTATCTTCCCCCAAAATGAACGTCTGGCGATTTGGATACATCACCTTGTGGTTGACGGTGTCTCATGGCGAATCTTAATTGAAGATCTGATTTCGTTGTACAAAGAGTTGTCATTTGGTAACGCGGCAAAACTGCCCCTGAAAACGGATTCATTTCAGCGTTGGACATCGCTATTATCAGGTTATGCCTCAAGTGAAAAAATGGTTAGGGAAGCTGTTTACTGGACTTCAATCTGTAAAGAAAGAATCGCCTTACTGGCACCAAATATTCCTTCAGAAAACGCGAACATCACTGAAGCAAGATTGATGTTCGAATTGGATAGGGCAACCACGACGCTGCTTCAAACAAAGTTTCACAAAATCTTTAATACTGATATGAACGATGCGCTGCTTACTAGTTTAGCAGCTGCAATACAACAAATCTTCGGAGTGGAACGAGTGGTGTTGAAAATGGAAGGGCATGGACGCGAGGCAATCATCGATAATGTAGATATCAGTAGGACGGTTGGATGGTTCACAACAATGTATCCGGTCATTTTGGATATGTCAAATACTACCGACCTGGAAGATTTATTGATTAAAACTAAGGAAAGTTTGCGCGCTATTCCTGACAAAGGCATTGGTTATGGAATCTTGAAGTATATGAATGTTTCCTTTAAGAATCTATCGTTCTCACCTTCTGTATTGTTCAACTACTTGGGAGATTTTGATGACTCGATTCCGAAGGATAATGCAACAGGCTTTACTTTATCTTCCGAGGCCATCGGAAAAAATATGGCAGATGCAAACCGGGAAGATGTTCTATTGAATATTTCCGGGTCAATTTTTTCCGGCAAACTTCAAATGAGTGTAGTGTTTAATACTGCATTATTACCAGAAGCGTCAGTGAAAAATTTCTGGGAATCATACCACGATCATTTGGTATCGTTGATCGAAGTTGTATGTCGTAAAACAAAGACATTCAAGACGCCTTCCGATTTTTCCTTCAAAGGCTTGACGCAGCATCATCTCTCCATCATTGATGGAAGTACATACAATATTGAAGATGTATATGAGTTATCTCCATTGCAACAAGGTATATATTTTCATTGGCTAACGAGTGCATCTCCCTCGTTGTATTTCGAACAAATCGCATATCGGTTGCATGCTGAAAACCTGCAAATCTCCTCTGTGCAGAAGGCGTATGATGCATTAGTGAGCAATCATGCAGTACTGCGCACAACATTCATGGAAAATCTTGCCGACACTCCGCTACAGGTCGTCAGGTATAAAGTATCTCCCGATTTTAGATACGAAGTTCTGCCCTCTTCCCTTGCGGAAGAGCATATCGAAGATTATATCAGGGAATATAAGACGCGTGACCGGGAAGAAGGATTTAACCTTTTAGACTCCTCGCTCATGCGATTGAAGGTACTTGATCTTGGTGGAAATAGATTTGAATTTATTTGGAGCCATCACCATATCCTAATGGATGGATGGTGTATTAGTATTCTTCTTCGGGATTTTAATTTGTTAATGAAGTCAATCAATTATAATGGTTCGATAGAAATTAATAAGCCTAAATCTTATTCGCAATATATCCACTGGCTTCGGTCAGTAAATGAAAATGCCTCACTGAATTATTGGAATCACTACCTAAAAGGATATGCAACCGTCACGTCTATTCCGGAGTTGGCATATAAGGTGGTACAATCCTATGAGCAGAGTGTGGTTAAAACGAAAATCGAAGGACGGCATTTCTCAAAAGTGCAAATACTTTGCAGTACACTTGGAATTACTCAGAGTTCATTCCTTCAAGCTGCATGGGGTGTTTTGTTGTCGAAATACAATAATAGCAATGACGTAGTATTTGGCACTGTCGTTTCCGGAAGACCCGCGGAATTAAAAGGGGCTGAGGATATGGTAGGGTTGTTTATTAATACCGTGCCCGTAAGAATTAGATACGATGAGAATCAGACTATCGCGTCTCTTCTCAAAGAGGTACAGTCGGGATCAATTGATCGGAATACCCATCAATACCTTAGCTTGGCAAAAGTACAAGGCCAATCAGAAGTTGGTAGGGATTTGATCAATCACATTATAGTTCTCGAAAATTTTCCAATACAGGAGGCGATCAGGCAGCACGCTGATAATACAGTGTTGTCGTCAGAAATTAAGTTATCAATTGAAAACGTAGATGTCTTTGAACAAACAAACTATGATTTTAATATCATCGTGATTCCTTCCAATGGGGTGCTGCAGATTGACTTTAAATTTAATGCAGGAAGGTATGATGAAGTATTTGTTGAACGGATGGCAGATCACTTCTGTAAGATTATTACTCAGTTTGTAGATGATAAAGATAAAGCCATAGGTCAGATTTGCTATACGTCAGAGGATGAGCGTAGAACGCTGAGTTCCTTCAATTCCACGGATGTTTCGTATTCACCTTTGACTGTTCTGGATTTGTATCGTTCTGTTGTTGAAGGTTATGGAGATGAAGCTACTATTACTTTTCGGGGATCGACCTTGCGCTACTCCACGGTTGAATCGGTATCCAGTCAGTTGTGTAATTATCTTCAGGATCGTTTTGGAGTTGAGCGCGGTGATCTGATCGGTATTTGCCTTGAACGGAGTGAGAATATGCTGATCTCGATCTTGGCTATCCTTAAGTCTGGAGGGGCATATGTTCCGGTGGATACTGGTTATCCAGCGGAGCGGGTTTCGTACATAGCTTCTGATAGCCGATATAAAGTTTGTATCGATGAAGATTTTTTAAATAATTTTTGGTCAGTTCAGGATGGTTATAGTAAGGAAGTAAAAGATGTTGGTGTCACTGGAGATGATGCGGCGTATGCGATTTATACTTCTGGGTCTACCGGTAATCCCAAGGGTGTTTTGAACAGCCATGCTGGTTTGTATAACCGTTTGTTATGGATGCGTGATGATCTTCAGATCACATCACGTTCAGTGATTCTTCAAAAGACGCCCTACACATTCGATGTGTCGGTGTGGGAGTTGCTGATGCCTTTGATCACTGGTTGCGAGCTGGTTTTTGCCGAACCCGGGGGTCATCGTGATCCGCAGTATCTGCAGGATGTAATCTCGTCACATCAGGTTACGATAATTCATTTTGTTCCCTCGATGCTTGGCGCATTTCTCGAAGAGGTTGACGGTTCGAAATGCAAAAGCCTTCAACATGTAGTGTGCAGTGGAGAAGCATTACCATCTGTCATGGTGGAAGAGTTCAAGGCAAAACTTCCGTGGGTTCACATCCATAACTTGTATGGACCGACGGAGGCAGCAATAGATGTTACGTCGATTGATTTAACAGGAGTAGAGACGGATTTAGTAGGTGTTAGCATAGGTAAAGTTGTAGCCAACACGCGGATTTACATAGTGGATAAGCACATGAATCTTCAGCCCATAGGTGTTCCGGGGGAATTATTAATCGAAGGTGTTCAGGTAGCTAAGGGGTATCTGAACCGGGAGGATCTGACACGGGAGCGATTCATGGAGAGCCCTTTCCGTACGGGAGCACGGATTTACCGGACAGGAGATTTGGCGAAGTGGTTACCGACAGGAGAGATTTTTTATCTGGGTCGCATGGATAACCAAGTGAAGATTCGTGGCAATCGGATTGAATTGGGCGAGATCGAAACGCGTATGATGCAGTCGGGTATTGTGTCTAATGGAGCAGTGGTGGTGAAAGGAGAAGGGTCTCGGAAATATCTGGTGGCATATGTGGTTCCGACACCAGAGTATGATCAATCAATGTTGCAAGAATATCTGGCGTTACATCTACCGGAGTACATGATTCCGGGTGTAATCGTAGAGCAGGCGGCATTACCTTTGACGAGCAGTGGTAAGATAGACCGGAAGTCTTTACCGGATGAACTAGAAGGGATGGTATCGGTTATGGATTATGAGGGACCGCGCAATGAAATAGAGATATCATTGACCAAGATCTGGAGCGAAGTATTACAGGTTGAACGGGTGAGCATCCGGGATAATTTTTTCAGGACAGGAGGTGACTCGATATTGTCGATACGTCTGATCAGTCGGATGAACAAAATGTTTGGTGTAAGCTTGACGATCGGCGAGTTGTATGAGCACAATACGATTGCGGCGATAGGGGAACGGATTCGTATGGTGCGGGAGCGTGAAGATGGTGACCAGGCTTTGCGTGCGAGCATCACTGCTCATGTAGAGGAATTGAAAACGCGCGTACTGTCAACGATTACCAATCCTGAACAGATTGATGATGTTTATCCAATGAGTGATATTCAGAA
>JANNPM010000310.1:0-9748 GCA_031400145.1 Chryseolinea sp.
GTCTGAAGCTCGTGCCTAACCACTATCCAAGTCCCTATCCTTGGCACATTACTGCTAAGGAGCTCAGGAACAAGCTTGGTAACAGCGATAGTTTTCGATCGTACTATAAATTCGGATTTGTAAGAGATCCGTGGGATCTTCAGGCCTCGCTATATACCTATATGTTAAAATTGGAAAAGCACCACCAGCACAGAATGATTAAAAGTATGAAGAATTTTGATGAATATATTGACTGGAGGGTAAATAAGGACCTGAGACTTCAAAAGGATGTGTTTTTTGATGAAGATGATTTGATCGTTGATTTTGTAGGGAAGTTTGAAAATCTTTCAGCCGACTTCAGCCACATTTGCCATCAACTAAATTTGTCTGTCCAACTACCACACATAAATAAAAGTAGACAGGGAAGAGATCTTGGTCTTTACTCTCAAAAATCGATTGATGTCATTTATGAAGCGTTCTACCCGGATATACAGGCATTTGAGTATCAGAAACCAGTTCTTACGGTGTGAGCTTGCGTAAAGGCGCCAACGGAGTACTTAAGGTAAATAACAATACAGATATGATCATTAGAAGAATTAATTTGCTTGTTTTTGTCGTAGGCATCGTGTCATTAAGTTGTAAAGAGGCCGTGAAGGAAACTTCATTTTCTCTGCCGGGAAATGCGCCTTACAATATCAAGGAAGTTCATCCTGCGTCGGCTATTCCCGGAACAAAAATTGTCATTTCCGGGGTCAACTTTCCGCAAAAGGGCCTCGAAGTTTATTTTGGAGATGTTTTGGTTGATTCTCTTGAATCCATATCGGCGCTTTCCATTTCTGTAAAGGTGCCAAGAATGGAGAATCCCGGTAAAGTCAGACTTCAGCTTCGATCTAAATCAACCGATATTTACTCCAATACTCTGCCTTTCACGGTAGGAGATGTCCTGACCGATTTGCCTCCGGTATACTTTACAACACATAAATTATATCGCGGGGTCATATCGGAAAAGGGTCTGCTTGAAGTCGATGAACTTTTGGATATTGGATACCCGCGCGGTCTGTACGTAAATCAAGAAAATGACGAAATAATATATGCGAGTTATTATGGTCAGGTTTATCAAAAAATTGGAAGTACAAAACCTAAATTGTTGAAGGTGTTTCCCGAGGGTCTGGAATGTATGCTTGTTGACGCGAAGAAGGAATGGATGTATCTCTCAACTGGTTCGACAATCAGCAGAATGTCCATGAGCGACACTTCTAACATCGAAGTGCTTTACGAGGGAAGGCAGCGTCCAAAGAGCTTGCATATAAACGAAAAAACAAATCAATTGATTTGGTGTGAGATAGAACCACTTTATATACTTTCAGGATCGGTAGATGGTAAGGCGAAACCCGAAGTGATCTTTGATATGAAAAGCGGGTTGGCAGGCCCAACCTGCCTTGAGATAGATCAGGATAAGCAAAAGATATATGTTGGTGACGTTGCGTCTTTTGGTGACTCGAGAATTTTGGAAGGGGACTTGCAAAGTCCAGGCACACTAGTCGCCAGATACAAGACAGGTGATGGAATCGGTGAAAATATTCAGCATCTCGAGTATGATGGAAAAAAATATCTATACGCCATGAATAGCAAAGGAGTAAGCACCAACATTAACGAGGACGGCGGCATTGTTCGAATTTCCTTATATGAACAAGGGAAGAAACCTGAAGTTGTGATGCAACCGATTAATCATGGATTGCTGATAGGCTTATAAAAAGTGCATATTGAGATAAATATCGTCCGCATCTAGATCAAAAAAATGAAATCTTTGTTAAAAAGGACAATCCATAAGCTGGGTTATGATTTGGTTAGGAAAAATCACTCGGATGTCGGTCGTGGCGATTTCTGGGGTGACTGGTTTGCTCCATTTGCCGGCGACCTTACAAATAGTTATATCTTGAATAGAAGCAATCTCAAAAAGGTATCCGGTTGGCTCGACGAAAAAACTTACGCGAACTCCTTTTGGGGATATGGCGTGCCCAGCGATTTTCTGAACGGCAAATTCAAGTATTCACTTAACCATAACCCGCACGAATTTACATACAGTGATTTAATGGTTGCCATTGGTCGTAAACTAGGTACCGTTACTTTTTTAGAAATTGGAGTTTCAGCCGGAAAGAACTTTTACCAGATGTTCTCGGGACTGGAGAACTCAACGCTGTACGGCATGGATATAGAGGAAATGAATCCTGTTTTGGCGGAGGCTTTGACAGCCAAGGAGCTGATGTGGACTTCTGATGCGCATGATTTCACAGACCGACACGGAGCTGTCGTAAAGAAAATTTATACCCTACATAAGTTCAGGCAGAGCACGAGTAATAACATTGTTAATTACTTAAGCGGAGATAAATTCAACAGTATGGTGTGGGATCGTCTGAATGGCGTTAAGTTCAATATCATATTTTCAGATGCCTTTCATAAGCCTGAATCCATCAGAGACGAATTCGAGGTGCTTAAATCTCGCAATCTATTTGATCCGGACAATTTTCTTATGATTTGGGACGACCTGGACAGTATTGAGATGCAGCGCGTTTTCTCGGACATATGCAAGGAATTGACGACCGTAATTTTTAGTGGGAGGAAATCTATGCATAAGTTGTACAACCTGCATGGAACTTATGCCGGCCTGCATAAGATCGGGTTATTTTGTTCTTTCAAAAATCCGCAGCTAAGAAATCACGTCAGCTAATCGCTGGTTTCATTTACGACCTATAACTTTGCTATTTCATCCTTTACGCGTGCGCCGGCGGCGTTCCAGTTCAACGTCGTAGAGAACACTTTGAAAGTACTCAGCATCAGTTTCCGATATTTCTGAGGAGACGAAAACAAGCTCGATATATAATTACAATATTCCGATGCATCATCATTGATATCGAAAGTTTTTCCATTAACATCGTCGTCGATAGCAGACTTAATTCCTCCGACGTTTGTAGAAACGGAAGGCAGTCCATAGGAGCTTGCTTCAGCGATCACAACTGGAACACAATCAGCCAGAGAAGGCAATATGAGAAAATGACTTTTCTCGTAGAGCGATTCAATTCGCTCATTTTCTTCTTTTATCTTCTTTGACAGAAAGCCATGACATATAATCGCCACGTCCAGTGGCCTGGGGGGACTGCATCCCACAATATGTAATTCGGTTTTGATACCACGCTGATTTAATTGCTCGGCTACTTTAACTGCCAATTCCCCACCCTTTCGGTGCCAGTCTACACCCACGAAAAGCAACCTGCATACATTAAATGATTTGCCAGTTATAATTCTGTCAATATCGTTTTCAGTTGGTTTTCTGTCAATATTGGCGCCAAATGGTATGACTCTGATCTTATCAGGATTTATTTTGTAATAATTGAGTGCGGTTTCAGCAGCCCAGGTTGAGGTGTAAATTGCCAAAGCGCAATTATCCAGGGCTGCCTGTTCCATATCGTTGCCTTTTTCAATGGATTCTCTGGGTACATTGGTAAAGTCGGGAAAAAAATTCAGAAGACCTGCAAAGGTGGCATCGGTCCAGAAAATTATTGGTCTCGTATCTTTTAGATAGGCGATGGGAATAGTTCCAGGACTTAATATTGCATCATAGCTATGATTCAGCAGCTTAGTTGATAGCTGGTGAGCGTAGGACTTTACAATCGCCGGCTCTCGCTGCTTTTGATACTTTTGTGAAAGAAGGAAATGATAATAGGCTTTTTTCATTTTAAAAATAAGGTCCATCTTGACCTTCAGGTTCCCCAGCCTTTCAATATTACAGCCAGCATCCTCCATAGCTTTGCACATATAATACCCACTGCCGGACCAGGCATTTTCGTTTGACGAATCATAAGTGGTAACATATGCAATTTTCATCTTTGCAATTTGCTAATATTTGATGTGTCTCGTGTTACGCAATCGGAATTTTTTCATCCTCGTTTTGTCAGTGGTGGTACATTTGTTAATCTTAACTTTATATTTCCGTAATTTTTATTGTTAAATTGAAACTATTATTTCTACAATTTGCTAGTCGACATGTTTATGTTTGTCGAGTAAGCCGGCACGTTGCATTTGATTGAGCAATCAGAATAAATTTTAATTTTCAATGACCGAATTGGTATCCGTTATCATCCCCGTATTTAATGGTGAGAAGTACGTCAGCCAGGCCATTGGTAGTGTGCTGAAGCAAACCTATTCTTGTCTGGAAATCATCGTGGTCGACGATGGATCGAATGATTCGACCTGGGATATCTTGACTGGTGAACAGGAAAAGGATTCTCGGATAAGAATTTTCAAACAAAAAAATCAGGGGTCGGCATCAGCCAGAAATCATGGTGTGGCGATGGCCACGGGAGATTTTATCGCGTTGCTGGATGCAGACGATTTGATGTTGGAGGAGCGGATTGAAACTCAGATGCAATTCTTGCGGGGACATCCGGATTTAGCCGCCGTCTCCTGCCTTGCTTATTATATCAACGACCAAGACAAGGTAATTGGCAGAAACTATTCAGATCTAACGTCGCCCATGGTGGGGGAACAATATCTGAAAGAAGATAAGATCATATTTTGTCTCCAGTCCGGCGTGATCATCAGAAAACATGTTCTACAAGAGTTGGGTGGATACAGAAACGATCTGTTGTATGGGCAGGATACCGAATTGTGGAACAGATTAGTCGAAAGAGGATTTTCATTGATGGTAATGCCGGAAATCCTTGTTAAGTATAGAATACATCCATCATCGTCGATGACGCATTTCAAGAAAAGATTCGAATATGCGGATTGGCTGATATGTAATATACATCGTCGGCGAAAGGGTCTTTCGGAATTACCTTTGAGTGAGTTTATTCAAAACTTAAAGTCCCTGCCGTGGCACAAGAGACTCCAGCGAAAAATTGATCATCGCGGAGTACATTACTACCGAACAGCGGGTTTGATGTATGGAGAGCGAAAAGTCTTTATGTTTTTCATGTATCTCTCACTTTCGTTTTTGCTTAAACCCGTCTACACGGTCAGAAAGCTTTACCGGCAAAATAACATTGAGGCATACTTCTTTAGTTAAGGATGAAGCGTTTCAGGTAAACGTCATGTGACGTGCTTACCCGAAGAAAATACAACGCGTCACTATAATCCGTCAATGAAATCGAAAAGGCGAATGTCCTTGATTCCGGTTCGTAGCGCATCGATTTCATCAGTTTGCCCTGAAGGTCAACGACATCAAGTCGAACAGGGTCGAGATTTCCCAAAATTATTTGGCCGGCTAGTATTCTTCCGCTCGTCGGATTAGGGTACACCGCGAGGGTGAAAAGATTTTCGGCGTTTTGACCTTCACTTAATCTATCCAACGCCAGGAAGGCATCAATCCGCCCAAAACCATAATAGCGATCCCAGCCTGGTACGTCTTGTTCGGGGCTTCCTATTCCATCTTTCGAAGTTTCAATTAGTATAGACTGCAACTCGTCAGGTGTGAGCGAAGGATTGTAGGAGAGGAGTAAAGAGCCTACGCCACAGGCAACCGCGCTTGACATGGACGTTCCAGTCCACAACACCGTTTCGCCGGGCACCTCGTGCAGGCCCAGGATGCGATTTCCCGGAGCGAGAACGTCAATGTAATTGCCGTAGTTGCTAAACGACGCACTCCGCTGGTCATCGGCATTGCTGGAGCCCACAGAGACGGTCTCAGGGTAAGCGGCAGGATACCGATTTTCACTATTGTTTTCATTTCCCATGCTGCAGAATATCGTAACCCCATGGGCATGTGCATAAATTATTGCCTCCTGGAGGAGTTTCGAATTATCGTTTCCGATAACAGACATATTAATTATGCTGGCGCCATTGGCTATTGCATAATGAATGCCTTCAATCCAATCGCTGTAGTTTCCCGTTAAATTATTATTCAAGACCTTGCATATCATCAACTTCGAACTTGGATTGATACCGGCGATGCCGATTTCATTATTTGTCGCAGCCCCGATGATTCCCGCAATGGCGGTGCCATGGCCGTTGTCATCTTCTGGGGAAGATTTGTTGTTTGTGAAATCATATCCATTCACATCATCCACGTAACCATTTTTGTCATTGTCGATCATGTCATCCGGTATTTCATTCGCATTAGTCCAAAGCCTGCCCTCCAGCTCAGGTTCCAAGAAGCTTACCCCGCTATCAAGAATGGCAATGATCAGATTACTATCGCCCTGGGTGACAGACCATGCTTCCGGAATGTTGATGTCTGCGTTCTCAACCGCATTAGCTTCCTGCAGCGACCCATCATTGCTGAGATACCACTGCTGCGAAAAGAGTGCATCATTCGGTATCTCAACTTTAATTGATGCAGCCTTTCCAACATAATCGGGCTCAAAAAATTCTATTTCTCCTTTCAATTGTAATTCCGATAGCCAATTGAATGTTTCAGTCCTATGACTGTCTTGCAGGATCGCGATTCTTGAGAAGCCATCGTGTAATGATGTGCTGAATCTCGCTGTCAAATTTGATCGTTGAAATTTGGTACGCAGCGCCGGGACATGCTCCGCACGCACTTTGACGATCCACCGGGCGTTGGGTACCTGTTGTGCCTTTACAGAACAGTTCAGTCCAACCAAAAAGCAAATGTTAATGAATACGAAAGCCACACAGATCTTTAGCATTTCGACTCTTGATTTAGGACTCGCTGATACCCGAACGTGTGATACTTCGGCTGCTGCCATTTAAGCGTCGTTTGAGACCAACCCTCTTATGTTGCGAATTTGACTGACCGTAAGCGTATTTTTCCACTTGTCCAGCGATTCTAACTTAAGTTTTTCAAATTGATACCGGTTATCGATCTTTATAAAGTTAGCCAGTTCTTGCAAATGATCTTCAGGCGTATTCATAAATGACTCGTAATTTATTACTTTCAAACGTTCAGGCGGGAGTATGTTTTCTAGACGCGCGAGTTCCCGTTTGTGCGACTGCCAGCGAAGAACACACTTTTCCACGTTGCTGAGACCTTTGAAACCTTCCACATTCTCCTTAGTGATCCCTAGAAACCTGTTGACTCTATTTTGAGGTAACTTTTTATACCAACTCATGACATGCTTATGTTCCAGCATACTTGAAACGGTAGGTAACACGTCGCGCAGCACACCCACGAAGACCGCGTTCGGAATCTCTTTATGTAAAAATTCAGCAAGCCAGATATTTGTATGGGATTTTTCAAGGATGTACTCCGCTGACGTATTCTTTAGCAATTTCTTGTAACGTCGAACGAGAAGCATTTTGAACGGATAAACTAAAAAGGAAGGTAATACATCTTGATAGGCTGCTATATACGACGATAATACAAAGTGTTCAGGGTCCTCGATGTGTCCTTCAACATCTGGGTGACTGGCAATGGTGCGTCCTATTAAATGTGTTCCAGATCTTCCGGTGCCGATGATGAAAATTAGCTTTTTCATGTGACTTTATAATTTTGAATTAGTTTAATGATTGCATAAATGAGTTTACAGATTTCTTCGAAAGCAATGAATAGAAACCCAGAATCTGCCGGGCTATTTTATCGAGTTCGAACTCATGGATTGCAAATATCTTGTTTTTTCTTCCGTCTTCCACCAACGGCCCGGCTTCGAGATAGTTTTGTATTAATTTTGCCGCTTTTTCAGGGTCAAAAGGAATGATCAGGCCAAGGCCATTTCGCCTTAGCGTGGCTGATAGGTAACAGCCCTCCGTTAGCGCAACGGGTCGCCCCAACATCATTGCTTCAATAAGGGAAATGCCGAAGACCTCCCATTTTGAAGGTTGAATAAATAGCGTCGCGTGCTGCAGTGCGCACTCTTTTTCTTCACCAAAAACGGGCCCGAGAACCTTAACGTGCTGAATATTCTCGGCATCTATCCGGCGAAGCAATGCATCTTTATCCGGTCCATCCCCGTAAAGCGTTAACCTCACGTCCGGCCTACGGGACGACAATAGTTTAAAGGTATCCAAAAGAAAATTTAATCCTTTGTGTTGGATGTCATAACGGCCAAGATACAGCAAGCTAATGAGTTCCTTTTTTTCGGCTTTATGACAGCGGAAATTGTTCACCACGACAGGATTAGGAATTACGCGAATTATTCCTCCGTACCCGACGTCCCTCAAATCCTGCACTTCCTGGTCCGACACGGCGACCATGCCGTGCGCGTTTTTAACCACATACCTCTCGAACAAGGTCATATACAAAATCTTGTAAAGCTTGTTCTTGCTGAGTACAGGTTTGCAATACCCGCCATGAGCTGACAAGACATAAGGAAATCGCAGGGATTTCAACAACATGCTGGTGATGAAATTGTAGGGTGTAAAGACGCTGTGGAGGTGGAAAACTTCTATCTGGTCCGGGTTGCCTTTCAGGAAAGAAACAAATGCATTGGACCAGCCCAATTTTTTTATAGAATAAGCAAATGTTCTTTCCGTGATCCCGGACTCATGACGGGTCGACATGGGAATTTCGGAAAAGTTATAAATGAAAATATTGTTTTTCAACAACGACAAATACCTGGCGACCTGATATCCTGAATAGGAGACGCCGTTAACGGCATTCAAACTAAAATTTCCGACAAAGGCAATATTCATGCAAAAAGCTTCAATCCCATACTATGCAAAATAAAATCAGTTACAGCGATTTTTTGTCCTAAAGATATTATTATGAATATCAAGTTACAGTGACCATACATTACGAGTATATTAATTATATCAACATAATAATTACAAATGAGAAAATCGATAATAGAAATTTAACTTCCTGTCAAACCCGGCAGTGGATAGTAAGTTATACCTTCGAGCATCGAAATGAAGGGAAGCATAAACACTCAGGAAATCGAAGAATTTTGATGGACAGATAAAACGAAGGTATTTGTTTATGCTGCTAATGTAACTGCAATGCTGCAGACCACTTTAGAAAGTATTCGTTAACGCTTCAACCAACACGCTAACTATATTCCAGTGAATTAAATCAACATTAATTGATCAGATTACCTCGGCTGCAAGGCAACTGAGGTGAAGGTATTGACTCAGACCTTTAAATTGAGTTTACAACCAATAATTTTAATAAAACCCTAATTACAATGACAAAATCACTTATTTTAAAAGGATTCGCCTTCTTGACAACTCTCGCAGTAGCCGTGAGCTGTAGCGACGACAAAATCCTTGACGACGGAGCAAGAAATTCTACGGGTCAAGGCCAGGCAGTAATCACGCTATCTGGAAACATCACTGCCGACCAGACATTGAGTTCTGCCAATACATATCTTCTCGAGGGCTTTGTACGCGTTCAAAGTCCAGCAACTTTAACTATCCCTGCCGGTACTATTTTGAAAGGTGTTGACGGTGGTGGAAACCCCGGAACGCTAATAGTGGAACGCGGTGCCAAAGTAAAAGCACAAGGTACTGCTTCTAATCCGGTTATCTTCACTTCGAATGAACCTGCAGGTTCAAGAGCTGCCGGCGATTGGGGTGGTATTGTTATACTGGGAAAGGCATTTTCCAACATCAGAGCTGGTGTTAGAGGAGCTCCAGCAGATTACCAGGGTGCTATTGAAGGAATTCCAGCAACTGAAACTCCTGGAATTTATGGATGGTCAGTGGCTGAAAATGGTGGTACTGCGCCTACTTCAACAACGAATGAGTTAGACAATTCAGGTATCCTTCAGTATGTTAGAATTGAATACGCTGGTAATACAATCGCAACTGATAATGAATTGAATGGTTTGACTTTGGGTGGGGTAGGCCGTGGAACAACTATTGATCACGTGAT
>JANNPM010000322.1:0-14996 GCA_031400145.1 Chryseolinea sp.
AAGCTCAGGATCTTATCCACAGGTCCATCTATTTGTTGTCCGTTATAATCGATCGTTGCTATCACGTTATCCATCTTGTTATGTGCCGCATACATCGCTGCTTCCCAAACCTGACCTTCCTGCTGCTCGCCGTCTCCCATCAATACAAAAACAAAGCGGTCGTCCTTATCCAGTTTTTTTGCCTGAGCGGCACCCAGGGCAACCGATAACCCTTGTCCCAGTGAGCCCGACGCGATGCGAATGCCGGGCAGATGCTCGTGGGTTGCAGGATGACCTTGTAACCGGGAATCCAATAACCTGAACGTGTTCAACTCCTTGACATCAAAATAGCCGGAACGCGCAAGCGTGGAATACCACACTGGTGAAATATGGCCGTTGGAAAGAAAGAATAGATCCTCACCTGCGCCTTTCATATTAAATTTCGGATCGTGCTTCAGAATCCTGAAATACAGTGCAACAAAAAAATCGGTACAACCCAGGGAACCGCCAGGGTGGCCTGACTGGCATCCATGTACCATTCGTACTATATCCCTTCTGATCTGTGAAGCAATTTTTTTAAGAGATTCAATATCGGCTGTCTGACTCATTTGCTTCGTATATTTGACGTGAATATACCTCACGACCCACGTTGGTCCAAATCGAATTTGAAACGCCCCATCATGACGCTACTTGCCGGGGTTTCATTCCTTTGCAGAGGATGTCGCAGGCTTAGAGATTCCGGGGTTCAGTATCTGCCCGGTGTGATTTTTCGTGTCAACCTGTTCAATGATCGCTTCGATTTTTCCATTTTCGTCTATCACAAAAGTCCTTCTCGCCGTTCCCATGTATTTCCTTCCATACATTGACTTCTCAACCCAGGTATCATAAAGGCCGTGTACTTTTTTGTCTGAATCTGCAAGCAGCCGGAACGGGAGCTTTTCTTTCGCAATGAATTTCTGATGAAGCTTTTCATTATCGGTGCTAACGCCAAGTACTTCATACCCCTGTTTGTGGAGCATCGTGTAGTTATCCCGGAGATTACAGGCCTGGGCTGTACAGCCCGGCGTCATATCTTTCGGATAAAAATACAGGATGACCTTTTTGCCTTTTAAGGAAGAGAGCTTAACAGCATTTCCATCCTGGTCATTTACGCTAAAGTCCGGTGCCTTATCGCCAACTTTTAATCCCATATACCTCAGAAGATTTTTCGTAAATATCTCGACTTGTTCCCCGCCCTGTCGGTAACCACGAGCTCAAAGTTACCCTTCATAGGCACAGAATTATCCAAACTTTTCGACCAGATCGTATTAGACTTGCTGTCGTACGACATCAATATCCACTGCCCATTCAGCGTCGCCTCAAACAGCGCTATGCCTGAGAGATCATCTTTTATTTTGAACCTGGCGGTCTGGGCATTAATAACCAACGGGGTTATCTTTGGGGGGATCGAATCTCTTAGTATTGTAAAATCGCCGAACTCACGTGTATTAAAGTTCAGCCTTTCATTTATCCATTCACCGCCAACATAGGAATATGATTTACCGCTTACTCTGTAAACGCTCATATCAGGACCATGCGAATACTGGAGCAATGGTCGTAGTGACACGTTAACGCTCTTGTGTAAGGGGACGGTTCTTGATCCGAGGGTAAAGATCTCATAACCTTGGCGATCTCTTTTATAATCGGTATTGAGATACAATGTATCGTATATCGCATTCGCGGGGAACTGCACCTCCATCATTTCACTGTAGTACTTGTATTCCGTACCACTTGGTACACTGATGTTTATTTTTGGCGAAACAGATTTTCCACACACGACAATAGAGTCAGGGATCATTTTTCGAAGATCGATCAGGTAGACTGACCTGTTCAGGTTATAGTAGTCTGGAAGAATCTCATAAGCAGTACCTTTAACATGGACGGTTGCTTTATTTTCGGCTGGTGTACAAGTACGGGAGGTAAGTGTCATAGTATTTTCTGCGATGTCGTATCCGGGCTCCAGGGCGTATGGCTCCAATGATTTAACCTCCCTTAAGGGAGGGCTCGACTTTAACTTGAACACGACATTGCTAGCGTTGCCGTCGCTATCCTTCATGCCGATCAGAACGTCTGACACTTTGCCTTCATTTATTTTTATTTTGCCCGAGCTTGGCGAGTTGCCATAAAACTGCAGATCATTTCCATCGCCGATGTAGAGCTTGTAAAAGCGAGTACCGCTCGTGCGCATTGTTTTAAAATCCATCATCGTATAAATTGCCCTTGTCTCTGCGACATTTACCTTTTCAATAGCCTGGCGAAATATGAGCTGACTGTCAACACTCATTTCAATGTAATTTACGCCGCCATAAAATGGACTTTGGGGCGCGAGCTTGTCTTTCGCCACGATCTCAACTCCTATTTTTCCGCTTGCGAAAATGGGATTAGGGAGGACGTAGTTATTTCCAACCCGTTGCGCATAGAATTCGAATCTACCGAACCGGTCATTGATTCGTGAGTTGATGTCAAGTGTACGGAGAGCGATCTTTTCCGCTGTAGGTGGCAGCCGGTCAACAAGTTCGGTGAACCCCGCCACCTTTAGTGGATCAAGCGCGTAGTTATTGGAATCGCGTATGTCAAAATGAAGGTGAGGCCCGCTGGAAGAACCTGTGTTGCCTGAGAGTGCAATGATTTCGCCTTGCTTTACCGGAAATTGGTCTTGCGTGAAAAAGAGATCGATCTCACTTGACTTAAGATTATAATGTTCACGCAATACGTGCTCGCCATGACGACCGAGAAACTTGTCAAGGTGAGCGTATAGCGTTGTGTTGCCGTCCGGATGGGTAATATAAATTACATTGCCGTATCCGGAAGCGGTGACAGAGATGCGAGAGATATATCCGCTTTTAGAGGCTTGAACGGGAAGCCCGATCATGTTGTTGGTGCGAATGTCAATGCCACTATGGAAATGCGTGCTTCTCAATTCGCCCATTGTTCCAGCGAGTGACCCAGGCTGCCCTGGTGATATTGGATACAAGTATCGCTCTTCCGCGGGGAATTTTTCTTCAGGCTTACTGAATTGCGCGAGCGACACCGATGGATGCAGGATCGTAAAAATTAACAATACGACCTTACCTGACGTCAAATTCGAGAAGTTTTTCATCTTCAATATAAGCGGATAGCACGTTACCAACCTTGACTGGGCCAACACCTTTGGGAGTGCCCGTAAAAATAAGATCACCCGTTCTGAGCGTAAAAAATCTTGATAAATACGAAATTATATAATCGAAACTGAAAAGCATAAGGCTCGAATTACCTTGTTGTTTAATCTCTCCATCAACCTCAAGCCTGAAATTGACGTCTTTCAGGTCTCTGACGGCTGCGACAGGAATAAACTGGTCTGAAATCGGTGCTGAACCATTGAAACCTTTTGCTATGTCCCACGGTAAGCCGTTTTCTTTCGCCTTCTGTTGAAGATCACGTGCCGTAAAATCTATTCCGATACCGATTGCATCGTAATACTTCCGGGCGAATTTCTCCTCAATACTTTTTCCCTCTCTTGCGATTCGCAACACGAGTTCCACTTCATACTGAACGTCGGTGGAAAACTCAGGGTAATAGAACGGGGAGTTGCTTCTTAGAATCGCAGTATCAGGCTTTGTGAAAATTACTGGTTCAGCCGGCTTTTCATTATTCAACTCTTTGATGTGCTCGGCATAATTCCTTCCAATTGCAAAAATTCTCATCTCAGATTGCTAACATAGGTTCTTCCGCGTTAAGCACGATTCTAACAACTTCTACAAAGCTATAAAACAATCCGGCCCGCGATTTGTATTTTTGAACAAAAAAATGTCATGCTGAAGAAGTTATACGTTTTTCTTGCCCTTGTCGCAATACTGGATGCCTGCTCCTCCGTGGCGGTCACCGGAAGAAAGCAATTAAGCATCGTATCCAATTCGGAGATTATGCCCATGGCAGCCCAGGAGTACAACGAGGTGCTAAAAAAAGGACCGCACTCCACTAATCAGGAACAGGCTGAGATGGTGAAGAGGGTGGGCGTAAAGATACAGAAAGCTGTCGAAGAGTACATGGCCATTAAAGGGCTTTCGAAGGAACTGGAAGGCTTTGTCTGGGAGTTTAACCTGATCGATGATCCGAAAACAGTGAATGCATGGTGTATGCCTGGAGGCAAGGTTGTATTTTACACTGCCATCATGCCAATCTGTAAAGATGAGGATGGCGTCGCGGTGGTCATGGGCCATGAGGTCGCTCACGCGATCGCGAACCATAGCAGGGAGCGAATGAGTCAACAGCTCCTGGCGAAGTATGGACTTAGCACACTCGGTGCGGTTGTCGGACAGAACGCGACAGCGGGGCAGGAGGTCATGATGCAGGCGGTTGGTGCGGGGACGAACCTCGGCATGCTGAAGTTTAGTCGTTCACATGAATCTGAAGCCGACCATATCGGATTAATTTTTATGACTATGGCAGGGTATGATCCAAACCAGGCGCCGCTTTTCTGGGAACGAATGACAACAGTTGCTGGCGGCCAGGAATCTCCTGAATTTATGTCTACGCACCCTTCTCATTCAACCAGAATCTCAGACTTGAAGAAATGGATCCCGGAGGCATTGCGTTATAAGAACATGGAGGCGAAATAAGTCAATAGCGTTTTCTTGTTTATTTTCGAAAGCCACGGAGCTTAATCTCGGTGGCCTTTCGTTTTGTGTCAAGGGAAAATTCTCCATTCATAATCCAGTCATAATACGATGGTTCTTGTTTATAAACCTCAGTTACGATCCTGCCCTTGTGCTTTCCAAAGTTGAAAATCTCCTCGCCCTTTTCGTTGAGCACCATCCGACCACTCAGATCAACAAGATTTGTCGATGTTATCTTGCTGAGAACGTCCATGTCATTTTTAATTTCGCCGACCTGGCGATGAAGACTGTCAGTCACAATCTGATTTTCATAGCGCTCCACCTGTGCGATCAGTACTTCTACGCTTGCTTCAGTATCCGCTTCCGCTGTATGGCCATTTTCCATCTCTCTATTTAAATAGAATTGATATGCCGCAGACAGCGTCCGCTTTTCCATAAGATGAAAGATGCGTTGTGCGTCGATTATTCTCTTGCGTCCGTAATCGAACTCAACGCCTACACGCAAAAATTCCTCCACAAGCATCGGAACATCGAACTTGATGATGCTGAAGCCACCAAGGTCGCATCCTTCGAAGAATCTAGCATACTCCCTGGCCACTTCTTTGAATGTTGGCTTATCCTTCACGTCTTCATCTGTTAAGCCATGAATAGCCGACGATTCAGCCGAGATCGGAATAGTAGGATTCAATACATTCGACTTTCGCACAGTATCGCCATTGGGCATCATTTTAATGACGGCAATCTCAATGATGCGGTCTTTAATGATGTTCGTGCCAGTGGTCTCTAGATCAAAGAAACAAATCGGGGTGCGGAGATTTAATTTCATAATGCAGGGTATGATCAGCAAGATAATCGGGCTACCGGAAAAAGATCAAGACGTCAGGATTTTATTCGATAGAGAATTAATGTCAAGCCCTTCAAAGTTGCTCGAACTCATCAGCAAGAGATTCTTGTTGGACCAAGACTGGCCTGTAAGAAATTGCTCAAGCAAATGCCTGCTTTCAAATACTTTAATACCAGGCGTGTTAAAAGCTTTTGCAACATCCGATTCAGTTATGGATTCCAGGCCCTTGGCCGCCACCTTTGCGGGGTTAAGTAAGACTGCCAGTATCTGTGCGGACTTAAGACTGTCCTTATACTGAGGCAGATATTTTTTTGTGAGGCTGCTGTACGTATGCAGTTCCAGGCAGGCAACGAGATCCCGTGAGGGAAATATTTCTTTGACGGCCTTTACGGTCGCCTTCACTTTAGATGGCGCATGCGCAAAATCCTTATAAACCACAGATGACTCATTCTCTGCAATCTTCTCCAACCTGCCTGAGGCACCCTCAAAGCTTTGTATGGCTGCGAAGTACATTTCGGGCGTTATGCCAATCTTTTTGAGAATTTCCTTGGCGCCACTCAGGTTTTGAAAATTGTGCGCTCCGAAAATTTTTACAGGGTACTTTTCCTTCCCGTTGGTGAGATAAAAGCGGCCGTTGCTTTCATGGGTATGTGGATGGTTTCTGTAGGATATCGACTGCACATCGACCCGATCCTTCTTACCGATGATTAAGGCGAGGGAATCCTGCTCACAATAGATAATGGTTCCGCCTTTAGGCGTTTCATCTGCAAAACGGTCAAACTGATTCAAGTATTCATCTTCGTCTGCAAATACGTTGATATGGTCCCAAGCCACCCCGGTTATTAATGCTATATGGTGATGATAACGAAGAAATTTTGGTGTGGGATCAAGCACCGATGATAAGTATTCGTCGCCCTCAATGATGATAACCGGAGCATCTGATAGCTTCACGGTATGATCGACACCTTTCACACGAGCGCCGATCACATAATCGAAATCTTTGCCGAAATGGTTCAATACATGAATTACCATCGCTGTAATGGTCGTCTTGCCATGGCTCCCGGCGATCACAATCCGTTGCTTATTTCGTGATTGCTCATAAATAAATTCCGGAAATGAAAATATTTTCAATCCCAGTTCCTGTGCTTTGAGAAGTTCAGGATTGTCTTTCCGTGCATGCATGCCCAGGATTATCGCGTCAAGTGATGCATTCACTTTGCCAGGGAACCAACCGTATAATTCAGGTAGTAAGCCATGAGTACTTAATGTAGAACGTGAAGGGTCATATATCTCATCGTCAGATCCTGTGATATCGTGACCTGCCAACCTGAGGGCCACTGCAAGGTTGTGCATCACACTGCCTCCAATGGCGATAAAATGTATTTTCCGTTTTTGGTGAGGCATGAAAAAAAAAATCCGGGTTAAAGTAAAGGAAAATGTTTGGTGATTAAAAGTCTGATTACTTTGACGATGTTCGTCGAATAGCATTACTACAAGACAACAAATTGTTTGTTCCATTTGATTTTGTTCACAATTATATTGTTGGCTAATTGTTAACAAGTTGTGGATTGACTAGAACGTATTGATCGTACGTTTGTCGCCCTACGAAAAAATAGCAAACCAACAACCACACTGTATGGAGCAAGGCAGATCAACGCCTCTGAGGTTCAGCAACAAGGCAAGCAAACTCATTCCGAGAGACATCTCGGAAAGTCTTGGCAAGTTGCCACCTCAGGCGCTTGATCTTGAAGAGGCCGTACTTGGTGCCTTGATGCTGGAAAAAAATGCATTAAACGCTGTCGTCGAGTTCCTTAAGCCCCAGCATTTTTACGCGGAACAACACAACGAGATTTACACGGCGATCGTCGAATTGTTCAAGTCGTCTGATCCTGTAGACATGCGTACCGTTGTAAATCAGCTTCGAAAGACTGCCAAGCTGGAGTTAGTTGGCGGCGCGTATTATATAGCTGAACTAACATCCAAAGTTAGCTCGGCTGCCAACATTGAGTATCACTCCCGCGTCATCATGGAAATGGCGATCAAAAGGGAACTGATACAAATCGCGTCCAAGATTCACCATGATGCGTATGAAGATACAACAGATGTGTTTGAGCTGCTTGACAAGACAGAGCAATCCATCTTTCAGATATCGGACTCGAACCTGCGCAAGAATTACGACAATATGCGCAACCTGATGACGCGTGCCATTCAGGAACTGCAATTATTGAAAGAGCATAAGGACGGACTCACCGGAGTACCAAGCGGTTTTACCGCATTAGACAGGATGACATCAGGATGGCAGAAATCTGACCTTGTTATTATTGCTGCGCGACCTGGTATGGGAAAGACTGCATTTGTTGTTTCAGCACTTCGAAATGCAGCTGTTGAATTCAAAGTTCCGGTAGCCATCTTCTCGCTTGAAATGGCGTCGATACAATTAGTCAATCGGATGATTTCGGCTGAGGCAGAATTGGAAGGAGAAAAGATCAAACGCGGTACGCTGGCAGATCATGAGTGGACGCAGCTGGTGCATAAGACAAATAAATTGTCTTCTGCTCCAATATTTATAGATGACACGCCTGCGCTATCTGTTCTTGAGCTTCGTGCGAAATGCCGAAGATTGAAAGCAGAGCACAATGTTCAGGTTATTGTCGTAGATTACCTGCAGCTGATGCGCGGTGATCAGGGTGGAAACCGCGAACAGGAAATAGCATCTATTTCGCGGGCTCTTAAAGGGATTGCCAAAGAACTTAACGTCCCTGTCCTTGCGCTCTCTCAGTTAAGTCGCGGTGTGGAAACCCGCGGTGGAGACAAGAGGCCGCAACTATCCGACTTGCGTGAATCGGGTTCCATTGAACAGGACGCAGACATCGTGATGTTTCTGTACAGACCGGAATACTACAAGATCACGGTAGATGAGGAGGGCCTTCCGACACAGGGTATGGGCGAGGTGATCATCGCTAAACACAGAAATGGTTCCGTGGGAAGTGTAAAACTTAAATTCATCGGAAAGTACACGAAGTTTGCTGACTTTGACGCACCCGCCTCGTCGTATGACAATCCGTTCTCCGGCATGATCACTCGAGAGAGTCGTCTGAATACTTTTAATCCCGATGCGGAGCCACCTCGGCCAACGGAAGGAGAAGACGAAACGCCATTCTAGGAAGCCGCATTAACCGCTTTGCGGTTATGCCTTCGATTCCAGTTACCAACGGTTAAGAAGTGATATTAATGTGTTTTAGCGTCACATGCGTAAACTTTTATTGTTCGTTCTGATCGTTAATTGTTTGTCCTGCTCAGACGATCCGGAACCAATCGACTGTGAAATAGCCGGACCAATTTTAAGTCTGGGCCTAGTCACTTCTGCTACAAGCTGCAGCATCGCTGACGGTGCCCTGGAGGTTTCGGCGACGGGCGGGAAGGAACCATACGAGTTCTCATTAAATGATCAGCCACCGCAGGCAGATGGACAATTTACCAATCTCAGTGCAGGCGTTTACCGGGTCATTGTAACAGACGCCAATGAATGCTCAAGATCAGTGGACAACGTCTCTATCAGGGCGTCGGACTTTTCATTCACTGCAGATATTACGGCAGACAATTCTTGTTTGTCGGACAACGGTCAGATCATAGTCAATGTCACCGAGGTTAATCCTCCTTATTTGTACAAACTCGGAACCGGAGATTATGGTAACGACAATACCTTCTCGAACTTGTCAATGGGTACCTATGGTATTGTGGTAAAGGATAATAATGAGTGTAGCATATTTTTAAGTCTGACTGTACCGCGAGGGTTCTCGGGGACAAGCTGGATAAACGAGATTAAACCAATCATTGACAAATCTTGTGCGCTCAGCGGATGTCATGACGGAGGAGCAAGGACAGACTTAAGGGTTTTGGAAAATGCCCAGACACAGGCAAAGAACATGAAGTCAAAGACGCAGGACAGGAGCATGCCTCGTGAGGGAACCCTTTCACAATCGGAGATAGATTTGATCGCGTGTTGGGTGGATGATGGAGCGCTGAACAATTAGTAAAAAATGAAAGTTCGTGCAGCCTAACAGTTGGAGGCACCGGCGTTATTGATCAAGTTCGGATGAGGCGCTTTTTAACTCGCGCATGGCTTTATAATCGCCGATGCTTTGCGCAATGATCCTTCCTTTCTCAAAAGTTAATATGGCCTTGTCTGTGTCGCCTGTAACCTCATATAGTTTTGCAAGTTGATAGTATGTTGGAAGATAATTCAGATGGTGCGTTACAAGTTGCTCGAACAATGCCAACGCTCTGGGTATGTCAAATTTTTGATACTCCAGGGCCAGCGCATAGATATTGAAAGGGTCATCAGGGTCATCCTTGACAAACTGCTCCAGCTGTTTTATCCGAACTGTCATTTTTGTTGTTTCGCTAAAATCTCACAGGTGAAAATACCAAAGGAGTAACTTTTATAAAACGCCTCACGGGTTAAATTTTCCCTATCGTGGCAATTGGAAAGTGGTTTTTTGTATCTTGACCGCGGTTTTAAGAAAATCACTCGAACTATCTGATTTAGAGGAAGATGAAGATTTTGGTTTGCATTACCCACGTTCCGGATACCACTTCTAAAATTAACTTTATTAATAATAACACCAAGTTTGATACTTCGGGCGTACAATTTACAGTCGGACCTTACGACGACTATGCTTTAGCCCGTGCTATAGAACTCAAAGAATCTGCTGGCGCAACGGTGACGGTGCTGAACGTTGGAATGGCTGATACTGAGCCAACCCTGCGAAAGGCATTGGCGATTGGCGCCGACGACGCTATTCGTGTAAATGCAGATCCTGTAGATTCATTTTTTGTTGCTTCGCAGATAGCAGAACATGCCAGATCAACCGGCTACGATTTGATATTGATGGGTCGGGAGTCAATCGATTACAACAGCGGCGTGGTTCACGCTATCGTCGCAGAGATGCTGGGCGTTCCTTCGGTGTCACCCGTTATGAAGCTCGAACTTTCTGCCAACACGGCAACGCTGACAAGAGAGATAGAAGGCGGCAAGGAATTTTTGGAAATTGATCTTCCTTTTGTTGCTGGTTGTCAGGAGCCAATTGCAGAGTGGAAAATTCCGAATATGCGTGGAATCATGTCTGCCCGGACGAAGCCTCTGAAAGTAATTGAACCCAAAGCCGTCGACAGCGGTGTTTCACTTCAAAAGTTTGAACTGCCTCCGCCAAAAGGACCTGTAAAGATGATTCCGGCGGACAGTGTTGGCGACCTCGTAACCCTGTTGAAGAAGGAGACCGGCATTCTATAATTGATAATTGTCAAGGAGTTGTAACTTGAAAGTATGGCAATACTAGTATTTGTTGAAAGCGCGGACGGGAAGATCAAGCAGACATCGATCGAAGCAATAGCGTACGCTCAGGCAATGGACGGACCGGTAACGGCAATTGCGTTGGGCGAAGTGGGAAAGGATGAACTAGCAAACCTCGGGAAATACGGAGCCGCCAGAGTGCTGCATGCTGCCGATAGCAGATTAAATCTGGGTATCATTCAGGCATACGCCACCGTATTGACCAGAGCAATGCAGGATGAGAACGCCGACATAATGGTGTTGGCTAACTCGTCATTGGGAACGCCTCTCGCGGCAAGAGTGGCGACGAAGATTGGCGCAAGCCTGGCTTCGAATGTTGTAAGCATTCCGGATAACACGTCGGGTTTTGTGGTGAAAAAAAGTATTTATACGGGAAAGGCCTTCGCATTTGTGGAACTCAAGAGCACGAAGAAGGTCATTGCCATCCGTAAGAATGCGGCAAGTATAAAAGATACCGGAAGTCCGGTGGAAGTTACGCCCTACGCCGTCACTTTGGAAGATACAGACTTTGTCACGAAGATAACGTCTTCTGAAAAGGCTACAGGTGAGGTTTTGCTGCCTGAAGCGTCCATCGTAGTTTCCGGTGGTCGCGGAATGAAAGGTCCTGAAAACTGGAAGATGCTTGAAGATTTGGCGAAGAGCCTCCATGCAGCGACGGCATGCAGCAAACCTGTTTCAGATATGGGATGGAGACCACATCATGAACACGTTGGTCAAACAGGAGTGAAGGTCGCCCCCCAGTTGTATATCGCCGTTGGTATTTCCGGAGCTATCCAGCATCTTGCGGGTGTGAACTCATCCAAATACATTGTTGTCATCAATAAAGACCCTGACGCTCCATTCTTTAAAGCTGCAGATTATGGCATTGTTGGAGACGCATTTGAAATAATTCCTAAATTGACAGAAGCGATCAAAGCAGCGAAGTAGTGAAGAAAATTAAGCTGGAAATACTTGGACTTTCGTCCAGTCAGTCTCAGGCCGGGTCATTTGCACTGGTTTTGGGAGAGACCGAGGGGAATCGCAGATTACCGATTATCATTGGTATGTTCGAGGCACAGGCCATTGCCATTGAAATAGAAAAAATAATCCCGAACAGACCCATGACCCATGATCTGTTCAAGGCGTTTGCAACTAACTTTCACTTTACAGTGGAGGAAATTGTTATTTCAGACTTGAAAGAAGGTGTATTCTTCGCGAAGATTGTCTGTTCCGACGGACTGAAAAAAAGCGAGGTCGATGCGCGGCCTTCCGATGCAATAGCCATCGGTCTAAGGTTTGATTCGCCAATCTTTACCTATGAAAATATTCTTGCCGAAGCGGGGATCGTACTGACTGATGAAGTGGAAGAAGACAAGCCCGAACCAAAATCAGAAGCAAAGGCGAAGGTCAAGAAAGAAACATCGCGCAAAGATGACTTTAAAAATTATTCGCTCGAGAAACTTAATGAGCTGCTTAAGGACGCCATTGATAAGGAGGATTATGAGCGAGCTGCAAAGATCCGCGATGAATTAAGCAAACGCAACTGAAAAGGATCATGTCCATAGGGCTACCATTCCTATGTCCGGATTCACAGAAAGCCTGAATGTATCTGCCAGCGTCGCCATTTCCCTCCGCACCCTGGTCTAGCAGTTAAATGGTTGCGGAATAGACAGTGGCCTGCCGTCCGGGAGAAGGATACCATCTATGGGTATCGCAAGATTGTATGCGCATCAGCGCGCATCGAACGCGAGTTTGTGCGCACAATTGAGTAACTTTGGATACACTGGCCACACAATGTCTATAGTGATGCGATGGTTGATAAGAGCTGTTATGACGGCCCTACTGGTATTTGTCTTACTTGTTGTAACCTCCAATTTATGGATTGTACAGAGTACTACAGCCCGCGTGTTTGCAGATACCTCAACTTTGCCGGATCATCGCGTGGCGCTGGTGCTGGGAACAAGCAACAAGACTATTCATGGGGGAATCAATTTTTATTTTACGAAAAGGATCGAGACTGCTGCAGCACTGTACCGCGAGGGCAAGATCGATCACCTCATACTCAGTGGTGATAATCGCTCCTCCAAATATTATAATGAGCCGCAGGAGATGCGCAAGGCGCTGATGAAACTAGGTGTACCGGGATCCGCCATCACACTGGATTATGCCGGCCTGCGCACGCTGGATTCCGTTGTAAGGTGCAAGGAGATTTTTGGACAAAGCAGAATAACTATCATTACTCAGCCATTCCACAGCTACCGGGCATTGTTTATCAGCCAATATTATGACATTGATGCCGTTGCAATGGTTGCCGGAGAACCGGATGCATCTTATTCATTCAATGTTCGTATACGAGAGTATTTTGCCAGAACAAAAGCTGTACTCGATTTGTATATACTAAAGACTTCCCCGCGTTTTATGGGAGAAAAAGAAAATATCATTGTGTCTACAATACGTTGAACCCTCATTACGTCATTGACATAGAGAAATTCATTTATTACGACTATTGAAGGTGCAACAGTATTTTATCGTTAAACTGCAGGTGGAAAGAAATTGGTTTTTGGCATTGCTGGTTGCCCTGCTTCCCTTATTCTCCTCGGCACAGGAGACGGTAATAACCGGAAAGGTTACCGATGCAAACTCCGGCGATCCGATTCCATTTGTCAATATTATTTTGCAGCAAACAACGTCTGGTGCGACGACAGATTTCGATGGCAAATTCCGGATTAAAACGGCGGCGCCATCTGACACGATCGTGGTTTCCTATATCGGCTACAAAACAAAGAAAAAGGCAATTATCAAAGGTATTGAACAGGTAATAAACTTTCAAATCGAGGAGCAGGCGACCGGGCTTCAGGAAGTGGTAATAGAGGCGGGCGAAAATCCAGCGTATGAGATCCTTCGCAAAGTAGTGCGAAATAAAAATATCAATGACAAACGAAGGCTGGCAGCGTTCGAGTATGATACCTACACGAAGATTGAAATCGACGTTGACAACATAACCGAAAAATTCCGCAAGCGAAAATTAGTTCAACAGATAACGCAGGTGCTGGACAGTATCCAGCGCATCGCGGGTGACGATGGCAAGCCAGTTCTTCCCATGCTGATCACGGAGAGCATATCAAAAGTTTACTACCGGGAAAGTCCGGCACTCCGTTATGAAAACATTCTCCGTTCAAAAATTAATGGCGTGGGGGTTGAGGACGGAACCATGGTTACCCAACTAGTCGGCTCCTCTTTTCAGGAATACAACTTCTATCAAAACTGGCTGAATATCGTGGGCAAGGAGTTTGTGTCACCCATTGCAGACGGATGGAAACTGTACTACGAATATGATCTGGTCGATACGGTTTACATTGGTGATCATTATTGCTACAGGCTGGATTTTTTTCCAAAGAGTCCACAGGACCTTGCATTCTCGGGAAGCATGTGGATAACCAAAGAAGGCGCTGCGCTCAGGCAGATCGATGTGACCATGGGCAAGCAGGCCAACATCAACTTTATAGAAAAAATCAAGATCCAGCAGGAGCTTGCTCCTACCATTGAGGGCGCATGGCTGCCGGTAAAGAATCGTGTGCTGGTTGATGTCAGTGAGCTCACAAATAACAGCGCGGGCATGCTGGCCAAGTTTTATACTTCGAACAGAAATTTTGTCATAAACAGGCCGCATGATCCTTCATTCTATAAGTTGCCGATCATTATGGCGGAAGACGCAAGGCTAAACGAAGAGGATAGCTTCTGGGATTCGCTGCGACACGAGCCATTAACGGCGACGGAAAAGAATGTGATAAAAATGATTGATACACTCCAGAATATCCCAATCGTCAGGACGTATACAGACATCGTGAAGATTGCGGTCAACGGATATTACAAAGCCGGTAAGGTGGATCTCGGACCGTACGTGGCATTGGTGGCGGTGAATAACATTGAAGGGCTCAGGCTTCAGCCGGGCTTCAGGACCAATATTAAATTCAGCGACAAGTGGGTGCTCGGAGCGCAGCTGGGCTACGGGTTCAAAGATGAAAGGATCAAGTACACAGGATACGTTCAGCGTATTCTATCGCGTGATCGGTGGACTACGCTTACAGTTCGTGCTACAAGCGATCTCGGCAGGGTGGGTGTAGATGAGGAAAATGTGGGCGATAACCTTTTGTTACTTGCCTCCCAGCGCTTCGGTGTATTCCGGCGTGGCTATTATATGACGGAG
>JANNPM010000327.1:0-4445 GCA_031400145.1 Chryseolinea sp.
CTTCAAGCCGGAGATCGTTTTCCACGCGGCAGCCTACAAGCACGTGCCGCTGATGGAAAGCAACCCGTCTGAGGCGATCATGGTCAATATCTTCGGAACCCGATTGCTGGCCGACCTGGCGATGCAGCACAAGGTCAGGAAGTTTGTGATGATCTCGACGGACAAGGCGGTGAATCCCACCAACATTATGGGATGCACCAAGCGAATTGCCGAGATATATGTGCAATCACTTCACACACAATACGGCAGGCTGGGTCTCGAAAAGACCTCATTCGTGACTACACGCTTTGGCAATGTGCTCGGCTCGAACGGTTCTGTGATCCCCATCTTTAAGGAGCAGATCATGAAAGGCGGGCCAGTAACCGTTACGCATCCGGAGATTACAAGATTCTTCATGACCATACCGGAGGCCTGCGAGCTGGTGATCGAAGCTGGCTGCATGGGACAAGGGGGTGAGATATTTATCTTTGATATGGGTAAAGCAGTCAAGATCTACGATTTGGCCAAGAAGACCATTCTGCTGTCGGGTAAAGAGCTTGGAAAAGATATTGAGATCGTATTCACCGGACTTCGTGATGGCGAAAAGCTCTACGAAGAGCTGTTGAACGATCGGGAGAACACCATCCCTACGCACCATGAAAAGATCCTGAAAGCCCAGGTATCAGAGTATCAATACGAACACGTCTGTCAGCATCTCAATCTGCTTGAGGATCTGATGACCGATCGAAATGAACTGAAAATGGTCGCTCTTATGAAAGAGATTGTGCCGGAGTACAAAAGCAACTATTCACGCTTCGAGGTGTTGGATGGGCCCTATTCGGGACATTAGGTGTTAGTTATCCGTTCGTTATGTGTTGGTTCGTGGTCGTTTTAGCTTCCAGTTAAAGCCAGCGCAACGATCAATAAATCACAAATCATTATAATTAATCCTTAGCGTTTTTCATCTGGAAATCCAACGATATCCTGTGGCCCGATTTCCATGCCCTCCCCCTATTTTCGGGTCATGGAAAAAATCATTGGAAGGGTTGTAATAGTTCTCGCTTTTGAATGTTGCCTCATCGTTCATTTGTATAGCCAGACAGTTAATTCTATTGTAAATGGAGAATGGAATGATCCGGCGACATGGGATGCAGGCGTTATACCTACATCCGCCAATGCCTCTGAAATCATTATTGACCACGAGCTAACGCTGACCGGGCCGAGGACGATTGACGTACCAGAAGTGATCCTGAACGGCAGGCTTACCTTAATGTCAGGGGCTGTACTAAATTTGCTTTCGGCGAGCTATCATCTGCGAACGAGCGGAATTCTTGAAAATCGGGATTCTTCACGCGTGACTGGCAACGCGTCCGCGAACATCATCTTTGAGTCTGATTCAAAGTATATCCATAATCAGGGACCGCTCGGATTTATTCCTTATGCTTCCTGGGATCTTAATTCCACATTGCAGATTTCAGGCTTTACCAACAGCGGCTATATCAACATCGCCCATAGCGACAGCTGGAAGCAAAACTTTGGAAACGTTGTGTTCGATTGCCCGGATCAGTCAATTTTCGTGGTGGACCTGAACGGATACTTAAGAAATATTGCTGGAGATTTTGTTATTCGCAATACGAACGGCAAAACGCTCAGACTGTCCACGACGCAGAATCCCATTATTGAAATTGGAGGTGACCTCATCGTAGAGGGAAATTCTGAGGTCTGGTTAAGCACCAACGGGTCGGCGTCCGTCATGAACGTTGATGGAAATTTTATTTATCGATCCACATCTACTGGACCGAGTTACCTGACAACCCGCGGAAACATGCAATTGAGTATTGGTGGCGACCTGGAGCTCAATTCTTCCGGCCCGCTTCGAATGGCAAGCAGTGCCACCGATAGTTCTGGTACAAGACAGGCTTCGATGTATGTTGCCGGGAATGTAAGACTTCTGTCCGGAACGCTTATAGCGCCTCCCCCGGGAAGTGGACTTGGTCGCATTGTATTTCAAGGTGTCGGAACACAAACTGTAGATGCGTCAGGCACAGGGTCGTCTTTTGCCGGTAACATTGAATACATCGTCGAAGCAGCTTCCCGGGTGGTGCTGGGAACTTCCGTGCTGTCCAGTTCACAGGGTAGTTTGATACTCAGAGGATCACTGGCAGTAGGCTCTGTAGATCCGGGTGGCTCAATACAACTGTCCAATCAGGGAAACATACGAATACCCGGTCCGCGGATCTATGAAGGGTCAAGCAGCATAGAATACAACGCTGAAGGGCCGCAGTGGATTGGCGATGGTCATCCAACATCGGACAACGTGCATTTGATCTGCAATAACGCCACATCAATATCGCTGGCGGCCGATGTAGAAACAGGTGGCGACTTTTTTTTCGAACGTGGCGGACTTGAAACGGGTGCATTTAACTTGAGGATACATGGCGATCTTCGGTTCAGTGATGAAATAAAAGAGCTGTCATGCACGTTGACCCTTGTGGGCAGCCGCAACCAGCACATTGCGTCAAATGGTTTAACGCTGAGTCAGCTCGTGGTTGAAAAGGCGGGTACCCAATCCGTTACATTGGATGGATCGCTCAATATAAGGGATCGGGTAAGGATGTTATCGGAAAACACCCGGGTCTATTCAAATGGAAATTTAACATTGTTGTCGGCGGCGGACGACGGCACGGGCGATGCCGCCATATCATCCGTGCCGCCGGGATCATCGGTTGAAGGAGATGTCACCGTGCAAAGGTTCATGCAGGGAGAGGGCTCGATGTATCGATACATTGCGTCGCCGATTGCGAACGCAACAGTGTCGTCGCTAATGGACGATTTTCCAGTGACAGGACAATTCCGGGATCCTAGTACAGGACCATTGCTCAGTTCCACGGAGCCTTCACTTTTCCGGTATGACGAATCTGTGGGCTCGCTCGCGGGAGGGTGGCGCCCTTACCCTTTAAGTGACCTTGCGAGCGAATCGCCGCTGCGGCCGGGTGTTGGATATGCTGCTCTTATTCGAAATGGAACCGCTCCTACGGTAATCGACTTTACCGGAAGGTTGAACCAGGGAGACGTGGAGATACCGTTGGGCTTTACTCCAAACGGTGCTCCGGCTAATGGATGGAATCTCGTCGGCAACCCGTATGCGTGCGCGATTGATTGGGATGATGCAGGCTGGACTAAAAGTAATGTCTCGGGGGTGATAGCCATCCGTGATAACGGTGTCGGCAGGTTTCATTATTGGGATGGTGATATCAACTATGCTGATATCCCGGAGGGAAAGATTGCGTGTGGTCAGTCATTTTGGGTGCGTGCTACCGGACTGGATGCCCACCTTATTGCCAGGGAAAACGTCAAAGCTGACGGCAACGCTTCATTTTACCGTAAGGCGACCGAAGTGATTCCAAGCTTTTCCCTAAGCCTTTCCTGTGATTCCGCAACGGACAAGATAATTTTTAAGGTCAGGGCTGACGCCTTCGATTCGCTGGATAAATGGGATGCGATAAAGATGCCAAATGATCATCTGAATATGTCCATACGCCAGGATGCGAAAACACTGCTGGCCATCTCAGCCCGGAAAGCGACGCTCTGCGGAGAGGAATCATTTGATATCGTTATCGAAGGCATGCACCCGGGAACTTACACATTAACCCTGACAACAAAGTATGACCTAAACAATTACCGGTATATCTGGAAGGACAAATTTTTAAACCGGCTTGATACGCTATCACCGGAGAAGCCGTTGACTTTTTCAGTTACGGAAGAAATTGGATCACAGGCGTCCCTAAGGTTTGTCCTGTTGGTGGAAGAGCGTTTGACTGAGGTGATTGAAGTAAACACAGTTGTTCACGCCCCGGTAGTTAATGTAGACAACTTTAAGGCTTGCTACGGCCAGTCGATAACGCTTCAAGTTGCTTCACCGTCGAAAGATATAACATACAGCTGGTTTGAAACGTCGAATTCCCTGGATACGCTGGCGCGGGGGGCAAGGTTTACAACACCTCCGCTCAGAAAACCACGATCGTACTTTGTTTGTGGAACGACTGTAAACGGCTGCTCAAGCGTATCAGTCCCGGTGGTGGTTAATGTTGCGGGAAGCAACGAGTCGGGAATTCCAACACTTAACGGCACGCCGATCGCTATGCCGAAAACATCCGGCAATCCGCTAACCGACTGGTCCGCGTCATTGATGGAATCGCGACCACACATGATGTCATCTGCCAACGGACAACAGCCCTCGCCAATAGAAACGGATGGATGTATTGCCGCAGGAAATATCCATTGGTATCCGGAGGATTTTACAAGCCGTTATTTGGAGCTGTATCCCAATCCTGCATCTGAAAAAATTATAATAGTAACCAACGGAGAAATCCTGACCTCTATTAAAATAATCAGTTCCTCAGGACAGTTTCTGCGCGAAGTAAAATGCGAAGGTGTCGATCAATCCCATAGCACTATTGAAATCG
>JANNPM010000338.1:0-2939 GCA_031400145.1 Chryseolinea sp.
AGTCAAAACCTCCGCCATTTCGCAAGACGAGATAGACACTATTCTCGACAAAATATCCGATGGTGGCTACGAGAGCCTTACAAAAGAAGAAAAGGAGAAGCTTTTTAACGCCAGCAAAAAGTAAATCACGAATCTCAGTGAAAGTCAACAGTTGCGGAGCCCTCGCGTGCGTCAAAAAATGTTGAAAGTTTAACCAGAGCGTATTTGACTCTTGAATAACGCTCAATTCCCGTATGCGCGGTAGAAGAAGGTCTTCAACGCAGCTGTGATTAAAAATGGATCCGTTTCATAAAGTATGTCCCGGTTCTGCGCGTTGAAAAGGGCGAGCGTGCTGTAATACTGCGTTTCAGAAAGCTGATGATCATACATAATCTCTTCGCGGATCTCCTGATCGTTAATAACCTGAATGTAAGTTTTGACGCGATCATTTTCATTGATAAGCTTCACGACTTTCCTCTTTTCTTTTTGGCCCCTGGAAAAATATTCCCACGGCGACGAGAATGCATCCGCAGTCGTCATCTTATGCGGCAAGGATCGTTCGCTGCGTATGATATCGCTTTCAAAAAGTCTGTTGCCGGTGATCGTAACTTCTTTGAGCAGTTGGAACCTTTCGCTCATGCGGATCATGATATCCTCTTCCTCAAAAAGTAAGGGAAGCTCTAGCGTATTGTACCCCACCATAGTCAACATTAAAGTGTCAGCGGGTGTGGTGGTTAACTGAAAAACTCCGGAGCCATTCGTGACAGCCACGCGGTTGGTATTCTTTATTCTTACGTGAACTCCTGGTAGCGCTTTAAGTGAAGTAGAGTCGACAACTATGCCGCGCGTCCTTTTCTGAGCTGACGCGTACAGCGATGCGAGTGACAAAAAAGTGATAAGGCAAATTGCTGCTTCCCGGCGCTTCATGATACGGTAAAATGGATTACCTCACTATATGGATGAACGGCAAGCACATTAAGTTTTGTTGGCAAGCTGCCCGCACGCGGCATCAATGTCTTTACCACGGCTTTTGCGGATACGCGTAGTGATACCGTGACGTTCCAAAAGATCCACGTACATATTCAACGCGGCTTCACCCGCCTGGTGGAAAAGCCCTGCATCAACAGGATTGTACTCGATCAGATTAACTTTGGACGGAATGATTTTGCAGAATCTGAGCAAGGCCTCGGCATGTTCCGCGTTATCATTAATACCCTTCCAGACAACATATTCATAGGTAACTTTTCGCTTGGTCTTTTGATACCAGTAGGTCAGCGCCTGCCCGAGATCAGCCAGCGAATTGGTGTCATTGATGGGCATGATCGAAGAACGTGTTTGGTCCAATGCCGAGTGCAGGGATACGGCAAGATTAAATTTGACGCCGTCGTCTGCCATCTTCATGATCATCTTGGCGATTCCCACTGTCGATACCGTTATCCGCCTGCTTGCCATGTTAAGTCCCTTTTGAGAGGTGATCTTTTCGATCGCTGACACAACATTTGAATAATTTAGCAAAGGTTCTCCCATACCCATAAAAACTATGTTGGTCAGCGGCCGGTCAAAGTAAAGCTGAGCCTGCTCCCGTATGGCCACTACCTGGTCGTAGATTTCGTCAGCGCTAAGGTTGCGCTGTCTTTTCAACAGCGCCGTTGCACAGAATGAACACGCCAGACTGCAGCCTACCTGGGACGACACGCAGGCCGTAATACGCTTCTCAGTTGGAATAAGGACAGATTCAACGATCATTCCATCAAATAATGTCACCGCATTTTTGATGGTACCATCTGCACTGCGCTGCATCCGGTCGACATTTATATGATTGATCGTAAAGTTGTCCTTGAGCATTTCCCGCAGCCCGAATGAAAGATTAGTCATCTGGTCAAAGTCCTTTGCTGATTTGTGCCACAACCATTCATAAACCTGCTGCGCGCGGAATGCCTTCTCACCACGACCGGCGAGGAAGTCTCTGATCCCCTCAAGCTCAAGTTTCCGGATGTCGCGTTTGGATGTGGTTTCTACCATAATACAAAGGTAGGCAAAGAACGCTAACCCGCATTGTAAAGGTTCAACTCGGCAGCGGCCATCACCTTATGCGGATAAAAACTTTAGTCTCGCACACCCGTTGCGCATTGCTGATGATGAGTGAATCCCCTTCCAGTCGTTCCACGGTAAAACCCTCTATAATTGTCCGCGATTTCTTGTCAAGGAAATAGAGGCCATTCGCATCGTAGCGATACAGGAACGATTTGGAGTTGTATGACTTTTTACTTGAGATAATTTTTGTGCTTTCCTGACCAGTTCTATTCGCCCTTAACTCAAGGATTCGCGGTGCAGCGCCGGACATCGCCTTCATCTCGTCCACCAATGTTTGGGTGTATTCATCCTCCTCGGCACCGAGTTCATCTTCGACACAGCTGCTTTGCTTTATCAGCTGCCACCGGCCCACGATGGATTGTCCGGAGCAAAGGAAGGAAGCGGGAACTAAGACCAGCAGGATGAGGGTTTTCATACGTGTTAACGTTGGCGTTGAAGGTTATTTCAAAGTTAAACAAAATCTGCACCGGGAGTCGATTCAATAAATTTGTATGTTGACCAAAACGGTTCGGGGCTTCTTTTGAAAACTCACATTATTAAGCGAAATTTTCGCCCTTCAAAACCAACGGATGGAGAAAAGCGCAGCGATTGTCATTACGGGAGGATACCTCGCGTCCAGCCACGCAAAAACAGCCCACGGGCTCATACGGGGTACGGACCGATTCGATATTGTAGCTTTTATTGACGGGAAATCAGCCGGCAGGGATGCCGGTGAGGTGCTTGACGGCAAAATCCGAAATATTCCTGTTTATGCTACGATCAAGGATTTCCGTCAAACGGGTAAGAGTGCAAAGTATTGTGTGATCGGTGTGGCAACAAAGGGAGGAGTAATACCGGATACGCTACGGGTCATCTTGAAGGAAGCC
>JANNPM010000374.1:0-19359 GCA_031400145.1 Chryseolinea sp.
GCACGTTGTTCTCGCCGTTCTTCGGCATCGCGGGCGACCGTGTCGGCGTGCGCACACTGCTGTGCGTGACGCGCGGGATCTACGCGCTGCTCGCGGCGGCTCCGCCAGAATAGGGATTGGTCATTTTTACGTCCCCTTAAAAATATTTTCAGCATCACGCATGTGGCTAAAGGCCTTTTCCATCTTTGCGCGGTCGAATTCCTTCTCGTTGTTAGCCAACCAGATCGTCGCTACACCATTGCCAATAAAGTTGGTTATGGCCCGCGCCTCCGACATGAACCGGTCAACGCCGATCAGCAAGGCGAGTCCTTCCACAGGAATTACTTTTACGGCAGTCAATGTTGAGGCCAGCACAATAAAACCGCTTCCCGTTACGCCGGCGGCACCTTTGGACGTGATGAATAAAACCCCGATGATCGAACCGATCTGCGCAAGGTTCAGTTCGATGTTGAAGGCCTGCGCGAGGAAGATGGTAGCCATGGAAAGATAAATCGTGGTGCCATCCAGGTTGAAAGAATATCCGGCGGGCACGACTAATCCAACGACGGGCTTGGAGCAGCCCATGCGTTCCAGCTTTTCCATGAGCGAGGGGAGACCGGCTTCCGATGAAGAGGTGCCTAATACGATCAGCAATTCTTCGCGGATGTATCTTAGAAATTTCCACAAGCTAACCTTGTAGTACTTCAGTATAAAGTGAAGTACCACAAAAACAAATAGCCCCATCGTGATATACACGGAAACCATCAGTTTGGCGAGGGGTACGAGGCTATCGATTCCATACTTGCCGATGGTAAATGCCATACCACCAAAGGCGCCAATGGGTGCGAAGAGCATCACAACGTAGAGCGCCTTAAAAAAATAATGTGATAGAATCCGCAAAAGGTCAATGATGCGCGGCCACCGCGCAAGCTTGCTCAGGATAATTCCGGCAATAATACTGACAAGCAGGACCTGTATGGTAATATTGTCTTTGAGGAATGCCCACCAGCTAAATGAATCTGCTTTTGTTGCATAGGTCTTGACTACATGAGTATCGCCGTTGTGTGTTTCGATGCCCGCACCGGGTTCGATGATATAGGCAACGACAATTCCGATAAGTAGCGCCAGGGTAGTAACAACTTCAAAATACAGAATTGCTTTGCCACCAACGCGCCCGACCTTCTTAAGGTCATTCATGCCACTAATTCCAAGCGAAATGGTTAGAAAAACAATGGGATTTATAAAAACCTTAACGACGCTGATAAAACCCTTTCCAAGGAATTCCATCTTCACGGCCTGTGCGGGGTTAAAATGACCCAGAATTGCTCCGGCGGTTATTGCCGTGAGCACCCAGAATGTAATGTTGGTGAATAACTTTTTTAGCAGATGCGACTTATCAATTTCGATTATACAGATTGTTTGAGAGAAAGCAAAATGGCTGTGAGAATACCCGTTCGGCCCGTTGCTGCGAAAACGAGAACCCGGATCACGAGGATAGCCCGACAAATCAGTTCGCGGCACTGATGAAGATCGCGATTCGATTTCACCATTTATTGGCCGTGCGCATGTATCAGGGCTCACAGCGCTCAGCAGGCATGCTTATCCCATATCCAGGCCTGCCAACAGCGATTTCCAGTAACGGCAACCAGCATGATAATCTCTTAAATGAACTTGCAGGCATCACTTCCCAAAATATCCAATTCCGTGCGCCATCAGCCCCGCCAGCAACGGAAGAATGAACAACAGCAATAACTCGAGACGCAGGGTGACAAATACCGCCGGCGGAACGCTGATCATGTCGTTGGGATTGCCCTTCCGGTTCTTCGTAAAGAAGACCGTCGGCACAATTGACAATAATCCAATCACCACGAAGAGTGTGACCTTGGTATGAAAAATCCAGTTCTTCGAATAAAAGTAGGTTGGTTTGCCAACTCCACTCAACCACAATGTAAGTCCGGCTCCCATAAGCAACAGCGCGGCGACGCCGTACACAGCGTCAATGCGGGACAGCCGTGAAATTTCCTTTCTGCTCATGGATTTCTTCAAAAGCATGTGTTCCGAAACGAGTGCCCCGACAATCGTAAAGATGCAGACGAAGTGGGTGTAACGCAGAACTATTTCCAGGGCCATAAGTGAAATGAATTCAAGATATGCGTCAATATATGTAGCCCTGTAAAAATGTTAATTCTGACTGACAGAAAAAAGTATTCGGACGTTCACATTGCATGTACGGCTCCTATTGAACAGCCATTTTGTTGTACTTGTTGCGATATTCAATTGGAGTTAGACCCGTAATTTTTTTAAAAATGGTCCGAAATGCTTTTGTATCTGTATATCCGACATCATACATTACTTGATTGATATTTTTCCGACTTGTTTCAAAACTCCGTTTCGCAAATTCTATTTTCACACGGTTTATGTATTCCAACACAGAATTATTTGTAGCCGATTTAAAACGCCTTTCAAAACTTCTTCTACCCAACTTTACTAAATCTGACAATTTATCAATAGTTATTTTTTCTTTGATGTTGTTATCAATAAATTCTTGCGCTTCTTTGATGTGCTCATCGTTATGGCTTTTTTGACCTTGAAACATTGCGAAAGCTGCCTGACTTTCTCTGTCGATATCAATAGCAAAATACTTAGACGCCAAAATCGCTGTTTGCCGGTCGGTGTATTTTTCAACTAAATGCAATAATAAATTCCAATAAGAATTTGCCCCACCACTTGAATAGATGCGACTTTCTTCAGTGATAATACTTCCATCAACTAATTCAACATTAGGGAACATTTCTTTAAATTCATTTTGATAGACCCAATGTGTAGAGCATTTTTTGCCTCTCAGCAAACCTGTGGCGGCCAATAAAAATGCACCAATACAAAGCGAAGCTACTTCCGCACCTTTCTCATACTGAAATTTTATCCACGGCAATAATTTTTGGTTTTGGGCAATAGCACTTTTCATGTCGCCAGATAACGCTGGAATTACAATTAAGTCTGTCTTCTTCACATCTTTCAAAAGTTGTGATGTATTGACAGAATACAAGCCATTACTGAGTTTCACTTCCTTTTTCAGGCCAATCAACTGAATATCAAATAATGGTTTTTTGCCTGCAACAGCCATAAATTGATTGACTGCTGAGAACAAGTATTGAGGGTCGGCTATGGCTTGCAAAACTGAACTTTCCGGAACAAGTATACTTACGCGCTTCATTTTATATGATTCAATTGCCCTTACAATGGTAAAAAAAATCCGTCGTAAATCACCCTTTTGTTGTCTTTATTACACAGCAGCTAGTTTTGAAAAGTGCCGCATCTTTGTAATGTTAATTCAAGTCAGCATTGACAGATTTTGGCTTTATGGAGCGAGCAATTTTTGAAGATTTAGAAGGACATTTTTCGGCGTTTCATATATGGACATAAGTAAATTGCCACAACGATAACATCAACGTATAAAGTAAAAAAAAATGACGACACAAATCTATCCTTGCTTATGGTTTGATGGACAAGCCAAAGCAGCAGCAGAGTTTTACTGTTCTGTTTTCCGCAATTCAAAAATCACAGAAGAAAGCCCAATAGTTGTAAGGTGGGAATTAGACGGGAAGCAATTTATGGGCTTAAATGGTGGTCCAAAATTTAAATTCAACGAAGCGGTTTCCTTTGTAATTGAGTGTGAAACACAAAAAGAGATAGACCATTATTGGAACAACCTGATTTCGCATGGAGGAGTTGAAAGCCAATGCGGATGGTGTAAGGACCGATATGGAGTTTCTTGGCAAGTAGTTCCCAAAATACTTGGGAAATTAATGGCCGACCCCAAAAAAGGTGAAAGGGTAGTTGCTGCATTTATGAAAATGAAAAAATTCGATATTCAGACACTGTTAAACGCTTAAAATGACAACCAATTACTTTGAAATCGAAATTAATGCCCCTACAAAGAAAGTATGGTTAGTGTTAACTAATTCTGTTGAGTTCTCCAAGTGGATGAAGAATGTTAAAGTGCAAACAGATTGGAAACAGGGGTCTGAAATTACATACACCTGTTTTGATGAAGATGACAACGTATTGCAGTGGGAAGGGATGGATATGACTTGGCAAGGTAGTATCAAGGCTATAGAAGAGAATGAGGAACTTACTTGTGTATATCCGGGCAAAGGTACAGGGCTTATCGAAGAAAGTTATTGTCTGGAAAAATTGAGTGACTATAATAAAACAAAACTTATTCAAGTACAAACATTAACCTCGCAAGAAGTTGCAGACCGCTATAAGGATGGAGCATCACAAGCACTTGAATTATTAAAGAATTACTTGGAGAAAAAATTGGAGGTATGAGGCAGATAAATGCTTACTTATCGTTTCACGGCAACTGTCGCGAAGCAATGATATTCTACAGAGAATGTTTGGGTGGAGAACTCACACTACAAACAATTGGTGAATCGCCATTGGCAGACCAAATGCCACAAGAAATGAAAGAATGCATTTTACATGCTACGCTTAAAACCGAAGACCTTGTAATTATGGGTTCTGATATGACACCGGAAACAGGTCTTATAAAAGGCAATGCCGTTTCTTTAATGCTAAAATGCAGTAGCGAAGCAGATATCAGAATCTCTTTTGATAAGCTTTCTGATGGCGCAACAATTAAACACCCACTTGAAAATACATTTTGGGGTGCTTTGTTTGGCGACCTTACGGACAAGTTTGGGAATAATTGGATCCTGAATTTTGCTTAAGAAAATTAATTCGCGTAGGACCTGTTATCAGCTCCGGCAGCTGGTTGGATACCACCTTATTACCTTACGATAGGCTTGGGCTGCGGCTGACTTGGTTGCAAGGAATTGGATTTTACGATTTTACCAATTTTTACTGTAATCAGGGTTTTTGATACTGTTGCGTGTATTGACTGGCCTTCAAAGTCAGCGATTTCACGATGTCCGGATATTTAGCGGCCACGTTATGTTGTTCGGCAGGATCGCGCTCGAGATCAAAGAGCAAGCCCGGAGCAGATGCGACTCCTGTTTTTACTCCCGGAAATTCTGTTGCCTTGGGTTGTTCAAATGGTGCAAGAATAGTGACACCGTCAGGCAAGCGCGGATCTATCCAATCTGCGGTATGCGGTAGCGTTGAAGATTCCGGAGCATTAATGTGTAGTTTCCACTTTCCGCTTCTTACCGTTTGCAGGGTATTGTTATAAAATGAAAACAACGCATCGTGTGGGCTATGCGCTTTGGAAATCAGTACGGGTGCAATGTCCATTCCGTCGAGAACTGGTTTTGAGGGCAATTCTAATCCTGCCAATCGAATCAACGTTGGGAATACATCAATCACACCGGTAGGTTCATTGCTCACATATCCCGGCAAAATTTTGCCTGGCCATTGGATCAAAAATGGAACGCGAATTCCTCCCTCCCAGTTCTGTGATTTCATGCCCCGAAGGTTACCTGAGCTGCCGCCGAACCATGGACCATTGTCTGACAGGAAAATTACAATGGTATTATTGCCAAGTTTCAGTTCAGTTAATTTCTGGAGTACCTGACCAATCGACCAATCAAGCTCCCGCATAGCGTCCGCATAAAGGTCGCCTTTAGTATCAGCGGTGTAGAATTTCTCGGACGCGACAAGCGGCTTATGTGGCATGGCGTGAGGAAGGTAGAGGAAAAACGCTTGATCCTTATTCCGCTCAATAAACTGGATAGCTTGTTGAGTATAACGTTGTGTCAAGGAGGCTTGTACTACCGGATACTCTATGACGCTATCATTTTTCATCAACACTACAGGTCGCATGTCGTTAGAATAGGGTATTCCGTAATATTCATCAAAGCCATGCCGTGTGGCGTAATACCTTGGTTTATGCCCGAGGTGCCATTTGCCGACCATCTTCGTTTTGTAACCGGCCTTCGACAACACTTCGCTCAACAGCAATTGATCATCGCTTATACCGATTTCATCGCCGCCACGATAAGTCTGAAAGCTATTGTTTACCTTTTCGGGGTTGGGATTTGAAGTGAGGCCATGGCGAACAGGATACAAGCCTGTCAGGAGGGACGCCCTCGTTGGTGCACAATAAGGCGTGGGGGTATAGAAATGCGTGAGTTTTGTTCCGTCCGTTGCGAGGCGATCGATGTTGGGGGTCTGCCATTTTTTTTGGCCATAGCACGAAAGATCACCATAACCCAGATCGTCTGCTAATATCAAGATAATGTTTGGCTTGCGCTGTGCCTGTGCAGCCGTTTCGAATTGCTGAAATAGCAAACAAAACAATAAGGTTATTATTGTTGAATTAGCTCCCACGCTTTAAAGGTTTAATAGTTTCTATCCAGCGCTTACAATGATTTCGGTTACGTGCAGTAGAAGAAGTTCGCATAATTAACAATTACACGCAGATTTACCTACCATTTAGTAGATTTTGATATCAAAATCGCAGCATGGGCTTTGAGCATAGATTCTTTGAAACCAAGGAGCAGTAAAAGGGATCCAAAAGAGACTAATAAAGGGAGGGTCGGAGTGGTATACCTGATGTTCTCATGTGAATCGGACTACTGGTATTTTACCGCATCCTTTTCTATTTTCCTTTATGAAGTTCGACTATTGCCATTATATTTGCATTCCGCCTGGGCCATGAAAGCAAGCGGAGGTCTTCGGGGCGTAGCGTAGCCCGGTATCGCGCCTGGTTTGGGACCAGGAGGTCGTCAGTTCGAATCTGGCCGCCCCGACTTGACAGGACAAATTGGAGTTCGCTCCATTTGTCCTGTTTTTATTTTGTCCAAAATCCGAGTACAACGTGTAAATAAGGCGTACTGCCTCATTGATACGAGTTGTTCGAAGTACGAATCCGTCAAATGTCATTTTTTCATTTTTTCGGGGAACATCGAACTAATGATTAGCCGCTTCTTTTCTATGTCACCACTTTCATAAGCATAATCAAGTTTCAGTAGGTTATCCAATCCCTTGTCTAATAGTTGCTTGATGTCTACCTGCTCGTATTGGCAGGCACTTAGTTTGGCTTCCAATCTTTCCAGTTTATCAGTATATAGTCAGACTTCATTTCTCTGAAATCTGCCGGGTCAATCTGTCGGGATGAAAGCAAGTCCCTGATGTAAGAGATCTTGCCCTCAAGCTCTTTTATTTGAGTCAGGAGCTTAGTTCTATCGTCCTGCATAGAACCGAACTGTCCATTCCATGCTTGGGTTAAAACCACCTTATAGACGTCTATTAGTTCCGGTTTCGGAATGTATTTCTTTAGCTCATACACGAACAGATTATTATTTCCATCCGCCCTAAATCTACAGGTGCAACCATCAAAGCAATGATAGTAGGAGTAGTACTTCCTAGCTCCCTTCGACGCGCTTCCCGTTAGTAATTTTCCGCAATGAGGACAAATCAAAAATCCTCTTAAAGGAAGCGTTATTTGGACTAAGTCAATGTCCTCGGAATAGCGTGGCTGCGGCTCAAGGTATAACTTGTGAAGCGCTGTACCTCCGCGAAAGGCAAGTCTATCAGCGAGGAATTTGTCAGAGAAGATTTCTACCAGTGCACGGCATATAACCAAGTCCTGGCTCAACCTGCTCATTTGTTTGCCAGGGAACATGAGTTGACCATTCTGTTATATAGGCCTGTGGAATCATTCGTCTATTTCAATTTCGGTATTGACAATTACTTTCCACTTGTCGTCTGATGAAAAACCTTTGTCGGGTAAATCTGCTTTAAGAGGTACACGAAAAAAAGATAGCTTGTCCTCCTTTGCTTTCAGTAGCAATGCCTCGGCAAGGTCCTTTCGTTGGACTTTGTACTCCAATAAATATCCCAAGCGTTGTATTGAATGTGTTGATACTTCATCAAACAAAATCGAGGTAAACATTTCCGGCTTTAACACCTCAGCTAGTTCGTTAATAACTGTAGCTGCGCGGTTCATACCGCCAATTCTTTTTTCAAACTGAACCAAATCTGTTGCTGTTAGTGCGGGTGAAGAGATTTTCAAGTATCCGCTTTCAGTTTTTCGGCTTTCAAGAAGTTCTTCCCTGATTGACTTTTTGCTTATGTAGTTTACTTTAAGTCCCTTTCGTTGAGTGGCGCGTAATGCCGGAAGCGAAGTAATAATAAAAAACTCCTGTGGCTGCTGGTGGGCCGCGCCATGGTAGGCAGCTGCATTCAACAGGCCTACGTAGTAAGGCCGTTGAAGGTGTTGCATAAGGCCATCAATGTATAATGCTGGAGGAAGTATACCCTTCGAAGCATATTGTAGGGGAATTATCAGGTAGTAGCCCCTGTAGATAGAGACTATCCGCTCCTTTTTAGAAAGACGATTCAGGGCTAATTTAACGGCATCCTCAGACAAGTCTGGAAAGGCCTGATGCGCTTCACTTAGAGCAAAAGCCAGCTTTCCCTTTGACTGAAGTTGATCCACCCAGTCAGGCAATCCTCGTAAAGTGACTTGCTGCGGCATTGAGAGTAATATTTAGCGAAATGTATTAAAAAATGATACCTATCGCAAATAAATACTCCTATTTTACAAGTTATGAGCCATTATTTCAGCCACTTTTTTTTGAAACCATACGCTACAAGATGGGCTGCATTTCTAACCTGGAATCTATTTAGCATTTCAATGCGGATTGAATCAATGGTCTTCTTACTGTTTCCAAGCTTCAGCAATCTCCTCACTGCTATAGCCTTCAGAAATCAGATGCAGAACCTGAAGCTGCTTATCGGTAATATCAACTTTTTTCACACTTATCCTCTTGTAAAGCTGCCGATTGATGTCCAACTGCCGCTATTCCTTATAAAAGAGGAACTCAAAACCCGAAAACTATTTCGGCTGCTGCAAGAAGTAGGTACGACCGAAAGCGACTTCGAGCCCCATCTGGACTCGCTTATTTTCCGGGTCATTGGCTTGGATGACGATGATTACCGGATCTCAGACAAATATTTTGACATCATGGAGAAACGAAGCAAAAAGCTTGAGGCCGATAAAGACAGTATTGCCAAACAAGCTTTCAAGGCGTACCATGAGATATTGGCCATCAAAAAGAAAATGACTAAAGACAAATGAGTTCCTGCCTGGGGTATAGACCGACTACACACAGCATAAAAAGATTATTCTCCTTAGTGCAGAATATAACTCCAGAAGTAAAAAGCCTTTTCCCTTCATCTACAGATCAGGAGGCTGATTTGCTTGAGATACTTCATAAGGCGTATTCAGACGTCAGATATAAGGATGGTTACGAAGTAACAGCGAACAACGTATTTGTATTAATGGGACGTGTAAGCGCTTTACATGATTTGGCTAAAGAGTTATGTACAAATAGAAACACAGGAAACATTCCGACCAATGATACCGACCTTGAAAAAATTGATACAATAGTAATTGACGTACCATTCGACATCATCCTTTACAGAGGTAACACCGAAAATATTAAAATCGAAACTTCAAGAAAGGGAGAACCGAAAATTGCTTATGCTATCGAGAACCAACGACTGCGATTGTCAGTCAGAAATAACACCGGTGATCCGATACCGTACGCAATTGTCCACGTGACCATACTGAATTGACCGGATTAATAATTGATGGATCGGGCAGAGTTTCTTGCCCGGATTTCATTGAGTCGGAATTTCTCGGCATTGTGCAAAACGGAAAGGGAGATATTGATTTGAAAGTAAATGTATCAACGCTCGATGCGACAGTTACTAAGATCGGCAGCCTAAAAATAAGCGGTACTGCGGACTGTGCAAAAATACTCAACACCGGCCCCGGAAATTTCGAAGGCAGTGAGCTTGAGACCTCAGACGCAAAGGTTACAATCAAGGATTCAGGTTCTGTTTCAATTCATGTGGAAGATCAATTAAGTGCGTATCTCCATGGACGCGGAAAGCTGTTGTTGAAAGGCGAACCCCGCATCAAGGAGTTTGTAATGGATGTGTAATAATAAAAGCGATGGGTATGAAATCACGTTTAAAAAGACGAAGGAAAAAGGTGGTAAGGGCACCCTTTCTCCACCGCGCGGTCGAATACAAACTGGCAATGTTTCTTCAGTATTACCCACCAAAAGAATTCAACCGCGAGTTTCGAAACATGATTGTTGATTATCTGATATATCGTAACGGTGGGATCAACTATCGCATTGATCAGAAAGTCCTGATAGAAGGAGTCTGGGACTTAATGCGTGTTCTGGATGAGGCCGAAAACCATTGGGAGTATCGTGATACAGATGACATTATCAACAAGTACAATGCACTAATCAAAGCGAGGGATAGAAAAAACAGCTTTAAAATTGGACGTGGTAGCAGAGTAAGGAAAACAAAAGACGTTAAATCCCCTACACGGGCAGAAAATTTTTAGTGGGGCTTATTCATCATCAAAGGACTCCGATAACTGATGTTACTTTTCTGAAAGGATTTGGCTAAATTTAGGACATGGAAATCAAGCCTTTTGAAAACAGACCCAATTTTAATAGACGACTGCATCTCGTTATGAATTATGTAAAGTGCAGGAATGACGGGATCGGTCGGTGAAAAATGAAATTCGTACTCCTTTAGAAGGAATGCACAATAAAAGCGAAGCTGCTTTTGCTCCTGATCGGTCATAGCCATCGCTCAGAGATTTAGGTATTCAATCGGCTTTTTAAAATAGATGGAAGTAACGGGCTTAACCCGGTTATCCCTTTTCCATCTTTCAACACATTCTCAACGGTTCTCATAGCGACCTCTCCCTTGTCCTTCACCAGGTCAAAGTGTATCACGGAGAGTTTATTCTCATGGATATATTCAAGCATGGTGGTTTGCCGTTCCGGTGAGCAGGGATAGAAGCCATTTTGGGCAACTACTATTTGCAATGAACCTGTCGCTACGTTTTATTTTAGTTAAAGAAAGAAAGTCTTTTAGGGCATAAGTTTTTGATAAAAGCCCAACGATTCACCTCAGCAGGTCAGGCGTTCATTCAATTGAAAGGTTGGCTCACAGTAGATGGCGAGATGCCCTTTAAGGAATATCCAAGTTGCTTTGGCCTCCAACATAATCATGTTCAAAATAAATGAGTGAATTCTAGATATTTTAGGTAGATGCTGAACTTTATTTAATAGTTGTATGTATAACCATTATAATATCTTTGACTAACGTCATTTATGGCAGGTTTAGAGGAGGAATTGAAATCTGGGTTTACCAACCAGCAGGTTAAAGCAGATCTGAATGTTCTGTTTACAGCTTATTTCATTTCCAACCGAATGTCCGCTAACCTTAAACCGTTTGGTATCACCCCTGAGCAATTCAATGTCTTACGCATTCTTCGTGGAAAGCATCCAGAGAGTATGTGTCAGAAAGACATTCTCGAAAGGATGATCGCAAGGAATTCGAACCTAACGTTGATTATTAAAAAGCTTGTGAAGAAAAAGATGGTGAAGGTAGAGCAGTCCCTGGTCGACCGCAGAGCATACGTTATTAATGTTACTAAAGTTGGTCTTTCAAAACTCAAAGCGCTGGATGTATACCTGAAATCTAATAATCATCACTCCAACAAATTGAGTGAGTCCGAAGCGTTTCATCTGAACGCCCTGTTGGATAAGATCCGAGAGTGAAATTTTGAATAAATAATTGTATGTATAACTATTAATAACGATAAACATTATAAAAATGAAACTTCTCGAAAAAACAAAAATTGGAAATCTCGCGCTGCGGAATAAAATGGCAATGGCACCGATGACAAGAAGTCGCGCGGACATAAACGGTGTCGTTGGAGAAATGACACAGAAGTATTATGTGCAAAGAGCGTCCGCTGGATTAATTATTACGGAAGGCATAAATATTTCCGAGCAGGCCATTGGAAGTCCTTTGACACCCGGAATATATACGAAGGAACAGATTGAAGCCTGGAAGAAAGTTACAAAAGCAGTCCATGACGCCCAGGGAAAAATCTTCGCGCAACTATGGCATACTGGACGCGTTGGGCATTCTATTGACAGAAACGGCAAACCACCTGTGTCTGCTTCTGCGATTGCGATTGAGGGGCAACAGCACTTTACCTCGCAAGGGCCGAAGAACTACGAAATACCGAAAGAGCTCACAACGGAAGAGGTAAAACAAGTAATTAGAGATTATAAGCAGGCTGCTACCAATGCGATGGAGGCTGGGTTTGATGGTGTTGAACTTCACGCAGCGTTTGGCTATCTGCCTAACCAATTTCTTACCGAGTCTTCAAACCAAAGAACAGATGAATACGGTGGTAGTATCGAAAACAGGAGTAGGTTTATTATTGAAGTGATGAATGCCCTGGTTGAAGCTGTTGGCAAAGATAAAGCTGCAATCAAATTGTCTTCAAGCATTCCGTATAATGGAATTATGGATAGTAATCCCACTGCGTTGTTTACTTACCTGATTTCGAAGTTGAATGGATTACCACTAGCTTACATTCATTTAATGCAACCATTGTTTCCCATCGATGCATTGCCACATTTGCCAAAAGATGTCTTGTCAACTTTTGGACATTTAATTACAAAGCCCATCATCATCAACGGAGGTTATGATAAAAACCGGGCTGAGCAGGAAGTAAAAAGCAACCGTGCGCAAATGGTTTCTTTTGGCGCGCTTTTCTTGGCAAACCCCGACCTGCCACAACGGTTTGAATTTGATGCCGAGTTAAATACTCCAGATAAATCCACGTTCTATGTTGGCGGTGCGAAGGGATATATCGATTATCCAACGCTTGTCGAAACTCAGCCATATAAGTAGAAATGTATTGAAAAAGTAGCAAGGAAAATGATTGCTACTTTTTCGTTGGCACCATCCGGTTCGCCAGAAACGTCTTGATGATCTGTCATTCAGATTATCGCATCGTAAAGGTTGTTCGTTTTGAGTCGTGTTGGTCGCGTTTGAGTGACGGTTTTGAGGAAAACTGGTGAACCGGTCTCAACACAAACACATTCAACACAAGAACGACAGACACCTTGGAGTACGATTCATCACTGGGACGAACAGTTATATACTGTAATTCAGCGAGTTATATAGGTCACATGGTTGACTGAATTGGGTTCGATCACGTTCCCGTCAGGTTTTAAAACAATACATCTGATGGTCTTTCTCTTGGAAAATATTGCCATGACTAGCTCCGGATGGATTATCGTTCTCTCCAAAACCAATATCTTGGTAACGGCATAAATCCATTTTCAATGCGCACGAGCTTCTGCCTTGGAGCAATTTTCATACTTATTTCTTCCTGCGATTCGCATATCGTTGGTGATTTGGTTTTCGAAAATGTGAACATCATTGATGTAGAGACTGGAGAAACTCTCGAGCATCAGGATGTAGTCATCACAGGTAATAAGATTACCAATATAATGGAGCACGGAACCAGGAAAGTCTCCTCACCCGTAATGATCGATGGCAGCGAAAAGTTTCTCATTCCAGGTCTTTGGGATATGCACGCGCACATGATGCGCAATAAATGGTACGAGTCGCAGATGCCTCTGATGAGAGCAAACGGAATCACCGGCTTCCGTGAAATGTGGGGTGACCTGGTAGTAGCAAACGATACAAAGCAAAAAATAATGCGTGACAGCTTACCTTATTTCCGGTTTATTGCCTCCGGTCACATCCTCGATGGACGAAAACCATTTTGGAAAAGATCAATTTCTGTAGCTGGTGTGGAAGAAGCTTATCATGTGGTTGATTCATTAAAAAAAGCTGGGTCTGATTTTATAAAAGTCTACAGCTTTCTCGATCCAAATGTATTCAATGCAATCGCTCAAAGGAGCAAAGAGCTTTCAATTCCGTTCGCAGGACATGTACCGCATACCGTAAGGATCACTGAAGCTTCAAGCAATGGCATGGCGTCAATGGAGCACTTGTACGGTTTTTTAACTGAGGCTTGTTCCGAACCCGACTCTGCGTTTACATTGATGCAACAATCTGTTGCCGCATTCAATTCTGGTAACAAGGAGGAGAGGAGACGACTCAGTTCAATATACCATTCCCTGGTTTTAGAAAATTTTAGTCTACCGCGGTTGCGGAGTGTATGTGAAGTTCTTAAACAAAACAACACTCACATTGTACCCACACTCGCAACACTTAAGGGAATTTATTTTATAAACGACCCGACATTTACAAGTGATGAGAGGAAGCGATATCTCTCGGACGAAACGTTGGAGTATTGGCGCGAAATGGAAGCTGATGACCTGAAATCAAATACTGAACAGGACTGGTCAGACAACAAAAGACGCTGGGAAGTTGAACAGCTAATCATGAAAATGCTGATCAGCGAGAAAGTTACCATCATGGCGGGTACCGATTGCGACAATCCGTACGCATTTCCTGGCTTCAGCTTACACGATGAGTTGCAGATGTTTGTAGACTTGGGAATGACTCCGTTAGATGCCTTGCGTTCAGCGACGATAGTGCCCGCGAAATTTATGAACATCGCTGATTCCATAGGATCGATTTCACCAGGAAAACTGGCAGATCTTGTTCTGCTGAACGCCAATCCGCGTGACAACATCTCCAACACCACGACTATCGAAGCGGTTGTTGCCAATGGTAAGTTGTATGACCGGAATTATATTTCTTCCGTCCTGGATTGATTCCCTCGCGCTTGGATGTCGTGGCTTTCTCTGCCGCCCTTTTAATGATTGACGCCGATCTTATGTTAGAAATGATTAGATATTGGTAAATTAGAAATTACGATATAGATTTCATTTTACAAGTTATGCTTTATGGAATTCGTGAAGAGTTGGTATCTTCCGGTAGTTTACGTCTCGGAAGTGGAATAGCCGTACATAAGAATTGTCAGCAAGTACCAGCCCGCCCACACAGGCATTGCGCGCCATGTGTGTCTTAGACACGATAAGAACTTCTGTTTTTCGTAAGCCTGTCAAAAAATTCCTGCTCGGTTGAATTGTACACGCCAATCGTAAAGAACTCCATAACTATAATAAGCGTACATACTCCTCTTTGAATTGATGCCGATAAATGCCTCATTTTATTGTGTTTTCACATCTTTACACTCTCAACCATGTGTACACTTATTAATGCGACCCTGCACTAGTTTCGCTTTCCATGTTAAATCTTTAACCATTAAATCTTAATCATATCTTTAGATCATCTTCTGGATGTCAATTATAAAGGGTTTGACTTTACTATTGTATCAAAAGCGAGCATACCTTGATGTCCAAAAACTTAGCTATCCTAAAAAGAGTTGCAATATTTGGTTGGCTGTCGTTGGTACACCAGCGTGAAACTGTTCCAGGACGGACATTCAAATAGTCCGCTAACGCTTTATTTGTCACCTTCTTTTCGGCCAACATGACCTTCAGTCTGTTGAATTCCGGCTTTATAGACTTGCTCATGTTTGATCGTTCGAGGCAAATCTAACTATTTGAAAATTAGCGCATTAAATATCATATAAAAGCATTAAATAATTTTCAAAACGAATATAAATATTATTTATTGTTATGTATATACGTTCTAAAGTTATTTTTATACCAATAAATAGCCAAAAAATTTTGTAACACGTTCAATTTATCCTCATCAAAATCCGTCAAGTATCAAGAAATTGACGGATTTTTGAACTTTTAGCCATAATCAAAAATGACTGATAACCTTAAGTTTGTAATGGCCCCCTAAGAAATATTTGACAGTATAACAAAGTAACGTAATATTGCGTTATAGCAATACAATGGGGATCACCAAATCGGAACTTTTCAAGAAGCGGCAGAATAAAATGGCAACATTGGCAAAAGCCTTTGACCATCCTGCCCGAATTGCCATCCTGGAGTATATCCTGGATAATAGATCCTGCATCTGCAATGACTTGGTGGATGTATTGCAGCTTTCTCAATCCACCATCACACAACATCTAAAAGAACTGAAACAGATCGGAATCATCAAGGGCGAAGTAGAAGGGCCAAAGGTAAATTATTGTATTGATGAGCATGTGTGGGCAGAAGCAAGGGACTGAAATTGTGTATGCTTTTTCACTTATTAAAGCATAGTGCGTAATGATTTCGAAACGATAGCCTGTGCTAACTTTTAACTGCTTTTCTTATTAACCAATAAACGACAACATGGCTCTGCCTGCACTAGGTTTTTCATAAATTGAGATTATTCCTTACTATTGGTCAACCATTACCCATCCAATGAATGGCTAAAATTGCACTCCCACCGGTTCTCACGCAGGGTGAATTGCTTTCACACGGGAAGTCACGCGTTACAGTTACCTTTGGCGAGTTGAGTGTTAGCGATATAATCGAGTTTATCGATTTCGATTTTTTTGGAGAGCATTTTCGCTCGGATCACTTTTCGGTCACGCTCGTTACGTGTGGGTCGGTAGAAGTGTCCGTTAACCTTAGGCGATTTACATTGGAAAAAAACGGACTTGCGGTGGTAGCGCCTAATGCAATCAAGCAGATAGTTGGTGCTTCACAAAATGCGCAGGGCATGGCCATCCACTTCACAACTCATTTCCTGAATCAGGCTGGTTTGACAAAGCGTTCCAATGATCTCCTCAATTACTTCAGTTCTCAATACAAACCCGCCTGGAGTCTCGATCCTGTGGATGGAATCACTATTGAGAGACTCCTCCGGGATCTGTTCGAGCGTTGCCAGCAATTCGACAAACCATTTGGCAAAGAACAACTCAATCATATCTTCCTGGCTTTCCTGTATGAGATTGCCGCACAAGGACAAAAGTACTCACCACCGCTCATCGGTCAACTTACTCGTAAAGAAGAACTGGTAATCCGATTTGCAAATCTTGTCTCAAATCATTTTCGCCAGGAACGTTCGGTTCAGTTTTATGCAGATGCCCTAAATGTGACCGCAAAGTATCTGACGGAAACCGTAAAAGAAATAAACGGCAAAAGTGCAGGGCAGATTATAGACAACTTCGTAATCCTCGAAAGCAAATTTTTACTTGAAAAGCCGGAACATACCATCGCGCAGGTCGCCAATTTATTGAACTTCAGCGACCAGTCCTTTTTCGGAAAGTACTTCAAACGCATGACGGGAATTTCTCCCAAAGAATTCAAAACAAGTATACACTATTGACTGGAATACGTGGCATAAACCGACTTACAGGAGGTTGTTGATAATACCCTGATACCTTGCCTCCAAAAAAATGTGCTTCGTGAATTTCCGAAGGGCTTTATAGAGAGAATCTGGACAACCGACATTTAGACCTTTTTCCCCGCGAAAGTCACCTTCATTTTACTTTGCATTGTACTCATCTTTGCCTCTGCCAAATAACAAATGAAGTCGAAAGGAATAACTTGACATTAAAAGAGTAGTTATAAATGAAAAAGGTAATCATTGTCGGAGGTGGTTTCGCAGGCTTGAATCTTGCAAAACATCTGTCACGTAAAAAGCAGTTTGAGGTAACACTGGTGGACAAAAATAACTACCATTTCTTTACACCTTTTACTTTATCAGGTTTCAACGGCTTTTATCGAACCTTCTAATATTAGTTACCTTTCAGAAAGTTGCTTCAAGATCATAAGAACTTACGCTTCTTTATGGCTGAACTTCTGTGCATCCATACAGAGTAAAACCTGATCGGAAACCAGTAATGGCATATTGTATTACGACTATCTGGTGCTTGCCATTGGTACAGAAAGGACAAATCCACCTGGTAGACAGCGGAGCGACTCCATTGAAACCCATGAGTAAGACCTCCCAAAATGAGGTGCACCGGGTATTGACCAATCTTGGCGTCAGGATTTTGTCAGGGACTTTGGTACAAGACTACCAAGACGACAAAGTAATCTATCTTAGTCGGTTAGAAATAAAAAAAAATAAAAGATATAATGTACACTTCACGTACGGTGAGAGAACTAGACGGTGACCTAAAACCGGTAGCAACATTGTCTATTCTGACGCCTTTAACAATTCTTCGAGAGAAAAAGCAACCCCGTTTTTGATAACCATCTCCACTTTCAGTAAATCACGCACGTCCTTTAGCGGGTCTCCGTTCACGATAACCAGATCAGCGAGTTTACCCTGCTCAACAGTACCGAGATCTTCACTGACACCAACGGACTCGGCTGACCATAGCGTCGCTGACCGGATCACCTCAAATGGGGTGATACCACCATTCGCCCAGCTTTGCAGCTCAGCGTGAAGGCTTATACCCGGTGGTATTATGGGTGAATCTGTACCAGGCGTTATCCTGCCCCCACCATCGAGAATAGACTTAACAGTATGTTGCACATTTGAAAATCCGGAAAGGTAGGTAGGGAACATTTTTATTACTCTGCCTACACGCTCATGCACTTGTTCTTTCATCGAGGGTTCGAAAAAAGCAAGGAACTGCTGATGATTAAAGAAGCTGGAGTCCTTCATGGCCAATGTATAAAAGCCGCCATGTAAAGAAAGCGTTGGCGTGATGACCATTTTCGACCTGATAATCAATTGTACAACATCTTCGTATGAATTATTGAGTGCCGTTAATTTAGGCGAATATCCCCTTCGGCTTGTTGCGCCCATATGCTCAACCGCGTCAACACCGTAATGGGTAGCGGGATAAATTTCGTGTGATGAGACCGGAATGCCATGATGATGCGCGAAGGCCGTAATTCGCTGCTGCATCTGGTCTGGCATTCGTACATAGGTTTTGATCATGTCATAATCTAAGGCAACAGCTCGATTTAGCTCAAGCTCTAATTGTGCACTGCCAGCAGCATTACCAACAGCCATACCGTAATAAATGCGATTGCCGTCAATAAGTCCTCCCGTATAAAAGGCTCGTGGACCTTTACGCCTTCCGCTGGCCCAGGCTTCTTTCCGTTCTAACGCATCATAAGGTTCGGTGCCGGGTTCGCGTGTTGAGGTTATTCCGTAGGCGAGCCACAATCTTCCAAGCGGTTCTCCGGCAGTTGCATGCTGATGGGTATGCATTTCGAATAACCCCGGAATTATCGTACGGGAAGAGGCATCAATCACCATGCCTGTACGACCTTCCTGATGAGGAACAATTTCTTTGATACGGTTGCCATCAATGACGATATCAACATTCTCCCGGTAGGTTGGGGAGCGACCATCAAATATCTTGCCCGCATGAACAACAAAAGAAGTCTTTGGTTGATGAACTGACCAGGTGAAATCCAAAGGGATCGATTCAATGTGACCGTCCACCAGATCAATGACTTTCAATCGGTCTGTCGCCAGAAATACGATATGTTGTGAATCACCAGTCCAACTGGGTGCGTCGGCAAGTTCATGGGTTAGCAGCCGTGGGGAACCGACGATGGCCCCCGAAGGTTCGACAGGAACCACCCATAACACACCATCCATAATGAAGGCCATTTGCCTGCCATCGGGAGACCATACGGGGCCATTGATACCACGTGTGCCAATTGTTCTTTCTGGAACGGGTGAAATAAACCTATCGGGCTGATCGTCAAAAGAGAT
>JANNPM010000447.1:0-6549 GCA_031400145.1 Chryseolinea sp.
CTGCGTGTAGATCGCCCGACCGCTCCCCTGCAATTACATAGTATTTCATCCCGCTAGCGCTCTGGATTGATCACGGTGCCGTTTCTTCTCCAAAGTATTCCACATAGTTGCGTGGTGTCTCGTAAAGGCGTATCGCGTGAAGTTTACCGTAGCTTGTAATTGCAGGCAATTTACTCTCCAGAATTCGCCAGATCTCTACGATGAGATTCTCGCAGCTTGCGAGCTTTTCCTGCATAAAGTCGACATCAAGGTTGAGATTTTTGTGATCCAGTTTATCAATGACCTCTGCCCTGATCAAAATGCTGAGTTTTTTCAAATCCACGACAAATCCAGTTATCGGATCAGGTTCGCCTTTGATCGTGACAATCAGATCAAAATTGTGACCATGCCAGTTTTCATTTGCGCAGGGTCCAAAGATTTCCTCGTTCTTTTCAGGCGACAAACTGGGATTATAAAGCTTGTGTGCTGCATTGAAGTGTTCCTTGCGGGAGGTATAGAGCATATGGCGTTGTTTCAACATCAAATATAAAGCGGACCCGTGAAATCAATATGCACGGCGCAGATATGCTGGAAGATAATGGATCGCCGGGCGTGGTATTGATGCCACTCGCGCTTCCTTGGGAAAAGCCAATTTGAACGTTGGGTATCCGGCAAGGTCCCTGCCTCATATTGGCCTGAAGCCCTGAATTGTCGTATACCTAGAGCATGGGCTTTTGCTTTTTGGAACATCGCCCAGGTAAAGTAAAGTGTGCGTCTTATAAAACTTCTGTTCGTAAGCCCGAGGATTTTCCTTAAGCTTCCTTAAGGTTCGCGCTCGCCTTGCGACACCTTTTCTCTCAGCTAATGAACGACTATTCTGTACGTTCACCTATAGGCAAAGCTAGTAAACATGCCTTCAGCAAGAATGAAGAGAGGTCACCATTGGCGCGACCTCTCAGTAATCTTCCTGCCGTTATAACTTAACTACTATAACAACAAGTCATTAAATTCCTTTTTTAACTCCACGAATTACCTGATATCCATTAATTCTTCCCTCTGAAACAACGTTACCGCCAGCGTCTTTCAATGTTACAACGTCACCATTTCTTTCAATAGTTGCAACTTTGATGGCCTCCTCATTTTGTCTTGAATCAAAAACCTCTTCAATTTCCAGCGTTCCGCTGAAGCTTGTATTTTCTCTTGAATGCCCCAGCGAAACAGTTAAAGCACTCAAATCGCCATAATCTATGTCTCCATAGATCCAAACCCATACATCATAAACTACACCATCCGCCATGTCCTCGAGCGCGGCCGATCCTTCTTCAACACAAGACAAAGTAGCAGCGGCGTTACCCATTATATCGGCGCCGTAAGAAGGTGCTCCCGCAGGTTGTACGGTTAAATCAAGATCCAGATCGCAAGAATCAAGTTCCGCTGCTTTAGGATCAGTAAATGCCCAACTTAAAACAAAGTCAGCAGTTTCGCCAGGCTGTGGCGAGAGGCCGCTATCCGTTATCGTGGCAACCAAAATCTCAGTGGGGTCGATTCCACTCGGAGTTGCGGTTGTAAACGTTAAATAAATCTTCTCATCTTCTCCTTCTACTTCGAAATCTTCCAAAATAGTGACATCGATACTAAACCCATCCTGACCTTCGAATGCCTGTAGTTCCACTTCATGAACGCTTAGTTCAAAATCCACATGTTCCTCCGCAGTGGATGAACCTCCGATTCCAACGTTTATTAATACATCTGTAATCTGTCGGTTATCCAAAAGAAATTCAAACGTGTATGTTTCCTGCTCGCTCTCCGGAGCAGTTACAGCTGGCGTAGCAAGTGTGACAGGAAATTTTTCAAAAGAGGTGATAACTGATTCCGTGTCTTCGTTATCCTCACATGACCCAATAGTCAGGGTAAAAGTACCGATTAACAAAAGTCTTAATATCTTTATATGTAGCATGTTCGTGGCGTTTAAATTAGTCTACAACTTTTTCTAGCTCCTCATAGAACTCACGGGAACCGCTTCCTTCCGTAAAGTAACCATATGTTAACTTAATTTTGTGTTTTCCCGTGGCATCGTCTGGGATCAGAATATTGGTATCGGTACAACCCCGCACTGTAAAATCGCCTGCATCTGCGGGACAACCAATTGCACGAGTACCGGAAAACAGTCCATCGACAGTTATCGGCGCCGTGATAACGTTAGTATCAAAATCAATTACAAAATTAAATTGATTACCCGTCCATGCAAAACTGCCCCAGAAATCATTGTAAGAAAATGTAGTTTCGTCCACAGAACCAATAAATCGGGTTTCTCCAGTCCATGTCGCTGTTAACACTCCAATCCTATAATAGTCCGATTTCACGACTTTGTAAATTCCAGCGAACCTGCTCAATACTGCTACGTTGATGTTGCCCGCGAGCTGAATTGTTTCACCCGCGGCAGTTGTACCTTCAAACCTAAGTTTCCATCCAGAACCGACCTTTAAGTCAACCTGCGAAGTTGGAAGCGCGGTACCATTTACATTTAGTCCGGCCTTAAGTTCTTCGTAAGTAATAGTGCCGGTAACTATATTTCGATTCGGTTCTTCTATTGGAAAAGTAGTCAGCAGTACCTCATTGGATTCTAGACCAGTTTCCGCATCCGTAAATATGCTGTACGCTTTCACTTCGGTTATTGCCTTCGTGCCATTAATGACATTTAAACCCAACTCGTAACTCTCAATTCCCGCTTGAAAACCTATTACCGGGGTGGTTACCTGTATGAATGGATCAGTGACTGTTTGGAAGATTGCATCACTCTGATCATAGTCCATCGTATCGTCTTCGTCACAGGAAACCACGAATAGGATAAGGGTTATGAGTAAATATCTCTTAGCGAGGTACTGAATATAAATGGAAGTTTTCATATTTCGTTAGTTTATCAGTTGTCCCAAAATACTTTATCTGTAATTGTCCGGCCCGAGGGAATATTCTGGGCATTTAAACTTATTTCACTTTGGGGGTACAACCGAATAGATGGAAATACGCCAGTTCCTAAGGAACTTCTGCTTGGAGTAACGAAGATACCATCTGTCGTATTAGTGAATACATTTGAAGGTGTCTGATCGAAACGTCTGGACTCAATCCAACCTTCACTCTCCTGCAGACCGTTCATCGAAATCCATTTTTGTACCCCGATAAGATCGGACTTTGCTAAGGTAGTGGCGGCAACATTATAGAATGCACCTTCTTGCAGGTAGGCCGAAGCATCAGCCTCAGTAAGCCCGACATAGACAAAGTGAGCCGTTATTGCATTGTCATACATTTCCTTCTCGTCGTCAAAAGTACCAAACCTCATAGCTGCTTCTGCTCTCAAAAACAAAACTTCCCAATGGCTCATTAAGATCACATCGTTGGCTTCACCATAAGCAATTGCTGACGGGAAACTAAAGTCCGCAGGCTTTGGGCTAATTAATTCATTTATATCACCTTGCTTTAAACCAACCAATCCACCCGGGCCTTCGGCTTCATCATAAAGTTTCAAACCTCTGGGATCTTGCAAACCTTCCAGCACATCTGTGGAAGACTTGCTGGCTACGTAAAACTGACCCACACCGCCCTCTCTTTTGGCGAACTGGGGGTTATAGTTTTGGCCTGCTGCTCCGTCAAACGGAATACGGGCAAGTCCTTCCTCGTCATTGATAAAAGTACCAGTGCTAATCAAATCCCTGACCTGTTGACCGAGGGAAGCAGCATCTCCCGTTATGGACTGCCTCATCAGCAATCTTAATTTCAAGGAATTAGCAAGGTCTATCCACTTGTTAAGGTCGCCGTTGTATATAAGGTCTTCAGCACCAACTTCCGCTTCAGTGGTGGAAAGAACTTCGATGGCCGCATCCAATCTGACAACCAAATCGTTGTAAATTGATTGAGCGTCATCATACGTAGGAGATAAAATTGCTTCTTCATCTGCACCTTTCAATGCGTCAGTATAAGGGACATCACCAAAGTGATCCACTAAATTCTGATAAATCAATACGCTCATTACCTCAGACACATTGGAAAGTGCTTCGTTTCCGTTATCCCTCACGTACTTTAAGTCTGAGAGACAATCAGAATAAGAATATAACCATTCGTTGTTAGATTGCGTTGGTTCGATGAAATACCGCTCAAGATCCAGAAGGGCAACGCCGGGCCCTCCGGCAACGTATTGAGCAAATAAAGAATTATCTTCATTGAAGTATGCATCGAGTGCTAAGCCATAGTATCCTAGTGCGGAAGTAAAAACTTCTACACCGGTGCCTCCGGAAGTTGATTCGTTAGGATCTACGTTGAGATCTGCCAGGTTGTCTCCGCAGGAAACTACCATGCAAAAGGCTATGGCTGTTAAGAGTATCTTTATAGTTTTCATGTTTTTCACAGTGTAATGTTCAAGTTAATGCCATAACTCCTTTGTGGTGGAGTCTGAGAAGACTCAACGTTTTGGACGTTCGAGGATCCGCCATTACCTGCAGGACCATTTATCTCCGGATCGGCAAAGGTATTTTCGTCAGGAAGCCAAAACTTCAAGTTTTTTGCAAACAGTCTCACCGAAACACCCTGCAGCTTAATTCTATTGACCAGTGGCCGGGGAAGATCATAGCCAAGTGTAATTTCCCGCAGTTTCACAAAGCTGCCATCTATAATAAGCTTAGTGGCATTACCATCATCCAAATACGAGTTTGCCAATATTGCTTTCGTGTTTGGACTAAACGTCCCATCTTCATTTTCAACGACACTATTTTCTATAACAAAGGGTTTTCTATCCCCTATCAATGTTGTTAAAGCAGTTCCATTGAACTCAGTAAAAGACTTCGTGCGCGACAAGAATGTACCACCCTGGCGAGTATCTATCACAACGCCCAAAGACACACCTTTGAAATTAAATGTGTTTACGAGGCCACCGATCCAGTCTGGCTGAATAGTACCAACCGCTTGGATGTCGGACGAATACGTTCTACTTCCGTTAGCATCAACAATAGGCTGTCCATCAGACGTAAATCTTTGAACCTGACCCTTCCATGTACCAAACGGCTGACCAACTACTGCCGTGAGGGTAACTCCCGAGCCGTCGTTCCAGTATGTGAGTTCATCAGCCTGATCTGATACTTTAATTATCTCACTTCTGTTCCTGGCCCAAGTCAAATTCATTGTCCATTTAAGACTACTTTGAAGTGAAACCGGCACCAATGATAATGTAACTTCATGACCTTGGTTCTGCACTTCGCCAATATTCATTACGGTGGATCTGTAACCCGTCGAATTTGGCAAGTCTACTGTAACAATTTGGTCTGTAGAATTTGACTTGTAATACGTATACGCGGCCTCAACTCTTTCGTTGAAGAAACTAAGGTCCGAACCTACCTCAAATGTTGTAGTTAGTTCAGGTCTAAGCTCATTATTCCCTATCAAAGATCTTTTTGTAATACTGGTCTGTCCTCCTAACGGCGACTTAACCTGATACACATCCCCAAAGTCTCGGAACACGGGATTAGTTTCATAAAGGTTACTCAGTTGATGTATCGGGGCGTCTTTACCAGTCGTTCCATAATCAGCCCTGATCTTTATATAATTAATAGGACTATCCTGCAGCGGCAGGTAATCGCTAACGACGGCGGACACGCCAACAGCTTGATAAAAGAATGATTGGTTGTCCACGGGTAACGTGGAGGACCAATCATTTCTGGCAGAATATGTTAAGAATATCTTATCATCCCATCCAAACGTTGCGCTCCCTAGCAACCCGATAATTCTACGGTGCGAATGACCTTGCTGTGCCGTAGCCCTATCCTTTGAATTAGCAAGATTGTAGACATCTGGCACAACTAACCCGCCATTCGTTTCTCCAGTGATACCTCGGTAATAGACATCAAACAAGTTGAAACCGCCAGTTGCCGTTAACTTAAGTTTTGGAAGGAGTTGCTTCGAGTAGGTGGCTGTGGAGGTCCAGTCAATATTGCGTGTACTACTCAATAGCTCAGAATAAGATCCGGCATTCGATTGACGATCGGTCCGCGTAACCAGAGAAAGATTATCCTCCCAAATAAAGTGATCATTATAGGCGTATTTTGGTACCGCCGTGATTCTGTCGAGAGTTACATAATTGACTCCCAATCGAGTAGATAATGAAAGATTCACTATCGGATTGTACGTTAAAGAAAGGTTTGCCAAGAGGTTGTTAATCTTCGCATTATTCTGAAATTCGTTCAACACAAAATATGGATTAATCGTGTAAGTCCCATAATAACCAGTAAAACCGTGGAACGGGTTTTTATAATCACGCAATTCGGTGAACGGAATGTCAACAGGAGATTGCATTGCAGTGGCATAGGGATTTTGGCCTTCGAAAGCCCGCGCGCCTTCCTGCACAGTTTTTTGATCTACGGCAGCATAGCTCACACTTACGGATGAACTTATTTTGTTGCTAATCTTTGCCGTTACGTTAGTAAGAAAATTATGTCGGTCATAGTTGGTGTTGTCCATAATGCCTGACTGGTGCGTGTTGCTATAAGAGGTAAAATACGTAAACCGATCGTCTCCACCGGACAATGA
>JANNPM010000495.1:0-4801 GCA_031400145.1 Chryseolinea sp.
TTCTCTGCCTTGAATAACACTGGTATCTGCTTGTCGATCACAGGATAAAAAGCTTCAAGAACGCGGTCCGCACCGGGTGATTCAAGACCCGCTTTGTTGGATGCATACACAGCGGAATAGGATTTATTTTGTGCCGCCTGCCTGTAGAGCTCTTTCCATTTGGCAAGCACACCGAGAATCGTATTGGGATACATCCGCTCAGCAACGGTAAGCTCAGCATACAATGAAGCCTTCGTTACGGCAATCATTTTATCTACTGGCCCACCATGAAGGAACACTACGGCGCTGGAACCCGGAAGCATTCCACCATACGGAACCACATTCGCGGCGGTAAAGCCCAGGGCTCTCCATTCTTCAATAGCACTTTCAACAGGATTTAAGAAGCTGCGAACATCCTGGTAGGGAGTTATGCCCGCCGCTTTAGCGGGTGGATTTCCTGGATCGTTGGGCTTCTCTTTCGAAGGTTCTTCTTTCGGCTTGCCGACACTCACGCGTGTCAGTCCATCGATAAAGCCCGCATAGACGTACAGACTGTCGCCCTTTATCTCGGTGGCATCCGGTGGCACAGAAACCTCCTTACCTACCGTAGCTATAAGCCCCTCTCTTATCAATATAGTTCCCGAATCGATCTTGCGGCCGGGACCTTGCATTACCGTAACATTTCGGATTACATACGTTCGTGACACCGCCCGCAGTATCCTTACATCCTGAGCATTGGCTTCTGAAACACCCACTACGAGCGCAGCCAAAAAAATCATACAGCGCAACACGCGGCCGGTATTCGTCATTCCATGTTTAGTTAGGTATCTGATGCGATCAAGATAGAAATGTTTATTCCACCTTTGTCCACAGAATACACGGATGGCATTTTAAGACCATTGCAGGGCAAAGCAAACGTTACGGAAGTAAATGGCGATCAATTGAGACGTGGGCATGGACGTGCTTATCATGTCTCAAAAAGAGCTGCAAGCTTTAAGTTTGCAAGTCTGGTTGTGCAAACCGGCAATTTATCCAAGCAAGCTGGAAACTTATTAGGATTGCTGGCAATACGCGGCAGGGAAGAATCTAAGCTGAACGCTTGACTTTATAACCTTCTTTCTGAAGCAGCAATACAATCTTGTCGCGATGGTCGCCCTGTATGATGACTTCCCCTTCTTTGACCGACCCGCCCACCCCACATTTTGATTTTAACATCTTACCCAACTCGTCCAGGTCAGCGGCAGTACCAGTAAAACCAGTAACAAGCGTCACCTGTTTTCCCGCACGCATACTTTTGTCCAATAAGACGTGAAGATTTTGCTTTGATGCAGGAAGTGTTGTGGATTCTTGCTGCTTCCGATAATTGAACTCGAAATCAGAGGCGGTGGAGTAAACCATCCCATCACGCTTTTTCCAGTCGTTGTTTTTTGCCATTGCTTCTATAGAACAAGTACGATAAAAATGAGAAAAAGAAGAACAACAAAACTAGTCACTGCCAGATTAAAACCATAATCTACGCGCTTGCGAAATAAAACAGCCAACCCGGAGATGATGAACAGGGCGATCGGCGCGAATATAAAGTTTCCATAAATCGTTGTCTTTATAGTTTCAATGTGTTGCTTTCCTTCAGCGCGCAGTGGAACCGACAAAAAGTAGGATGTATAAATGCGCACCTTGTCCCTGGGTTGATAAAGATCCAAAACTTTGAAAGGCAGGCCAACGGTGTGCCCGCCGGACGTTTCTATTACCCACCATGTAGTGGATGAGTCGCGTGTATAGGAAACTCTGGTGGAGACGCTTACAATCTCTTCTTCCGTTACCCGGGTAGGCCAGAGAAAATCAATAAACAGTACCGCAGCTATTGCAAAACACAGAATGGCTACCTTTTGAGTATAAGGCAGGTACTGGGCCATCAGGTCCCGAAGTCGCTCCTGATCACTCTTGCGCCGGACTTTTGCGCGGTTTGGCCGGTAAGCAGGATCTCTGTGCCTGGGGGGCTGTTCCAGTATGGCACCCAGCGGATTTGATAGACTTTCATCGTACAAAACCTTCTTGGCAGGATCGCCCAGCACATCATATGCCTCGTTAACTTGCTTGAAGATTTCTTCCGCTCCCGGATCAGGGTTTTTGTCCGGATGGTACTTAAGCGCCAGACGTCTGAAAGCCCGCTTGATATCACCTACACTCGCCGACCTTTCTATGCCCAGTACATGGTAGTAATTCATATAGCCTCAGCGTTGCCATACGGTAAAACCGTTTTGTCATAAGGTGAAAACTATTTCTTCTTGCGCCGCTTTGTAACAAATGTTAGAACGGGACGGCGGGAATGGCTGACCACGTCCTCAGCAATGCTTCCTGCCAGTACATGGGCGAAACCCGTGCGACCATGCGTAGACATCGCGATGAGATCGGCATTGACGCTTTCCGAAAAGTAAATAATACCTTCTTCCTCGCTGACATCATTAAACACATTAATAGTGTAGTTTTTCAGCTGCAACTTCTTTGCAAAATCCTGCATAGTCTGTTTCACCAGCGAGTCACGTTGAAAGTTTCCAGGTGTATTGATGCGGACCAGATGGACAGTCGAATCATAGAGTTTTTGAGTCGCGCGCACGATCCGCGAAAAAATTTCCTCCTCTTTATCCATTGAAGTAGCATACACGATCTGTTTGAAATCTTTACCCAATGGTTTGTTGTGCATAGTAAGCACGGGGCAATGCGCAGTGCGAACGACCTTTTCGGTATTCGATCCGATAATCATGTGTTCCAGGTCCGAATGTCCCGCAGTACCCATGACCACGAGGTCGACTTTTTTCTCCGTGATGATCTTATTCATGCCGTGATACGGCGTTCCTACACGCAGCTGTTGATTGATCTTAACGCCCTCAAAACGCGGGTCCTCGATCAATTTAGCCATTTGCTTTTTTGCCTTTTCAATAAGCTTTAGGGTAAATAATTTTTCCTCCCATCCCCCATCGGCGGACACCTGCCCTCCAACATTCAATGAGTTCCCGACGGCCTCTTCGATGACATGAAGCAATGTAATCTCGGAGCCGGCTCTCCTGGCTATGTCGGCCGCTACTTCGCAGGCAATTAATGCGGGCTTGGAAAAATCAGTGGGAACAAGTATTCTTTTCATGGTGCAAATTATGGTTGTGTAAATACTAACGATAAGGAAGATCTAACCTCGAATGCTCTTTTAAAATTATAACAAATCCAGCACAAGCCATAAAACTATAAAAATGCAAATCCCCCGGGTAGAGCACACACATCTTGGAGCTTGCATCTTAACGCTTGCAGCTTCTCAAAAGTCCGGGCACGGAATAATCAGCTTATCCCGCGGCGGCTTGCGCGGATTGCGCATGGGCCATGTATAAACCAGGCTGAATTCATGGGCGCCACCGGTGCCGGTGCCAAGCTTGGAAATTGTATAGTCAAAACTGTAACCGATGTTGATTGCATCTTTCGATCCAAGCTGCGTAAACCCAAGAAGCAATACAATAGATTCATTGTTCACAAAATCGCCGATGTTCTTGAAGGGAACGCCACGATACCACGCTCCCAATACCAGCGGCGCTGAGGTGAAGTACATCCCGACGTCCATCTGATCAAAATCTCCCTGGTGCCTGTATTGGAAGGCCGGGGCGAGGCTCCGCTCTGTTTTCTTTGAATAAATACCATTGCCCGTCGTGCCGGACTTTAAATAAAACTTGAAACCGCCATGGACAGAAAATTTCCTCGGCAACGGACTGCTTTCATCTATGATCGATTGATTTGGCTCTGTGAGATGCCACGCTGAAACTCCCAGCCATGCGGTTCGTGTAAAGAGTACGCCGCCAAAAGATACGTCGACAAAAGTCTTTCTGAAATCGCTGCGAAACGACTCAGCGGTTGGTTGATCTAAAAATTGTCCCGTAGCCGGATCAAACTGATCGCCAAACGTAAGCTTTCCAAAATTAACGTCTCTGTTGTACAACGCTAACTGAACACCCGGACGAAAGCCGAGATTCTCATTGATCTTCAGTTCGTAGGCATATTGTAATCCAAGGCTTAACGACTGAAGTCCCGCCAAACCCTCACGGTCGCGGGTAATGATGACACCAACAGAGCTGTTATAGTCTTCAATAAAGTAATCGAAGTACGCTGACATCGTGGTAAAGTTAGCGTCGATCGCAGGCCATTGATTGCGATAATTAACACCCGCCCGCGCCTGACCCGTGGAGCCTGCCATTGCAGGATTGAGGTATAAAGGAGCAGCATAGAATTGAGAAAACTGAGGGTCCTGAGCAGTCACCACACCTTCCAAACTCAGCATCAACACTAAAAAAACCAGGGATATCCTGTACATCCACTTCAAGATTATGTTACGCAATCAAAGCAAATTAATGGGATATAGGAAATTTATGAAATAGTTTATCCCCTGAATGATGCCGTTCTCTGTGAACGGCGTTATCTCTCAGTGGAAACTTCGCATTGGTCATTGTTCCAACCCATTTGGTAGCTTAATCGATAACATTAACGACAATTTTAAGCAAATTGTATACTTTAGCTAAACTTGGGCGTTTTACAATTGATTTGTCAGATTTTAGCAAATAAGTTGAAGGGTGATTCACTATGAAGAGGCTTAAATTCAAATTATTACGCGTGCTGCTGCTCGCGCTTGTTCCCGTGGGGGCGATGGCCCAAAACTTCTCAGGATACAATTGGTATTTTGGCAATGGTCCACAAGGCCTCCGTTTCAGTCGGTCTGATAATACTGCTTCCTTATTGAATAACCAGGCCGCTCCCTTTGGAACTGGGGGAAGCGCGGTCGCTAACAGCC
>JANNPM010000556.1:0-3496 GCA_031400145.1 Chryseolinea sp.
CCCGCGTTAAGGTGCCATTGTGCACCATACTCACCGTGACGTGCTGCAGTGGACGGAGTCGTCGTATATTTTACCCAACCCTCCGGCAGGATTCTTTCACCATTCCAAACGCCGTCATTCAAATACAGCAATCCAAATCGCGCCCAGTCACGTGCGGTGGCGAAGCTATATGAGGAACCTACAAAGGTGCCGGAAGCATCCGGTTCTATGACCGCGTGATTCATTCCGATCTTGTAAAACAACCGCTCATAAGGGAATTTGTAATACTGGCTATCACCCAAAGCGCGCCGGGCTACCGCCGAAAGAATGTTGGTCGTGCCGCTTGAATACTCATACGTTTCCCCGGGAGCAGACTCCGGCGTCATGCTCGCCGCATAACCTGCCTTGTCATCGCTTCTTATAAACATGTCATGAAATGACGAGGTGGGAATGAAATAGGATTCAGACCACTTTAATCCGCTCGTAGCCTGCAATAAATTATTTAGTGTGATGCGTCTTCTTTCATCATCTTTCCACTCAGGCACCGGTGCCGGTGCGTCTGCCACTAACTTCTTATCTTTTACGAGAATCCCAATCAGTGCATTGGTAACGCTCTTTGTCATCGACCAGCCCATAAGCCTTGCGTTGCGATCAACATCATCCGCATATTTTTCTCCGACGATCTTTCCATCGTACACGATGACAATGGCCGAAGTGCGTTTCGGACGATCAGGATCGCTGTCGCGAAAGCCTGCTGCGAGCGCCTCGCTGATCAATTTTTGCGCGGCAGAATCTAGCTTACCTTCAGCCATGACATCACCGTCAGGCCAGAACACAGAATCTCGCGCCGGTGGGTTTGCAGGCCGTGCTATCCGCTGATTACGCACGTCTGCTTCATCTGCCTCCGCCAGTAACGTACAACCCAGGCGCTTTCGAAATATTGCTTTGCTGGTTTTCCAAAAAACAGTCGCTGACACCGTTGAATCACGCTCGTCAACGCCAATCGACGCCCTGGACAAACCAGGAAAGACCTGCAGTTCTTTGTCCCTTACGCTTTCCGTCGTGCGCCCGCCCAGAAATATACAAGAACAAACAGTCTTCGCAGCCATTCCGGCCATAACTGGCGGAAAGGTGAGACCTACGTAGAGCAATAAAGCCAGTACGATGGCCAGAAGGAGCAATGCCAGCGCGCGGAACATTCGGAGATTAGTGATTGATATGATGTGCGATAACGAAGCAAGTAAGATTATTCGACAAGATTTAACGTCCAAATGTAAGGCATTACTTCGTTTAAGTGTACATTTTCAAAGGCAGATGAGTATAGGCTACCATTTGCCCAACCACAAATCATCATATCGTTAAACATAAATGGTTGGTCTAAAAGATTTTCTTGATGAAAAATCTGAGCAGTATAATCATCCTGGATTTATTGAGTTGGATCCGATCAGTATACCGCACGGCTTCAGCAAGCGACAGGATATTGAGATTGCAGGTCTTTTCTCGGCGACACTGGCGTGGGGTCAGCGGGTCACCATCGTGCGCAAGTGCCGGGAATTGCTCGCCAAAATGGATAATGATCCTTACGAGTTCATTATGCATCACCACCAAAAGGATTTACAGCCTTTACTGGCGTTCAGCCACCGGACGTTCAACGCAACGGATACGATGTATTTCATCAGCTTTCTGCGTTGGTTTTACAGTCGCCACCAGTCATTGGAAGAAGCATTTGTAGTGGAAGGGGAGCAAACAGATGTTCAAATGGGCTTGATCAAGTTTCACAACATCTTCTTCAGCCTGCCAGACTATCCACTCCGGACAAAGAAGCACGTGGCCACGCCGGAAAGAAAATCTACCTGTAAACGATTGAACATGTTCCTGCGATGGATGGTTAGGAACGATGGGAGAGGAGTAGACTTTGGGCTATGGCAGAAGTTCAAGCCGTCACAACTCATCTGCCCGTGTGACCTTCACGTTGACCGCGTGGCAAGAACGCTTAAGCTGATAAAAAGAAAACAGACCGATTGGTCCACTGCCATTGAGCTGACAGCAAATTTACGATTGCTTGATCCAGTTGATCCGGTGAAGTATGACTTTGCGTTGTTCGGGCTCGGCATTGACGAAGGATGGTCAAGATCAATTCGCCAAAAAAGAAAGGTTAATCATCGATCTTGATGGACACGCTGCGTCACAAATGAACCCCTTAACTCCCCGCCTATCTGCCTATTTAAAATGATTCTAAATTAGTAATATTTCCGCATAATTAGCATTCCTGACCTACCTTTCGGCCCGTTGAGTGGGAGGTATTTTTCGCCACTAATTATTGCGCAACGTCCCAAATAAATTTGAAAAAATGAGTTCCGATAGTAGATTTGTGCCACTTGTTTTGAAACCGGACAATGAACGTCACATGAATAGATCTTTAATCCTCTCCGCTGACAAGTTTTTTCTTTTCTTCTTTCTTCTCACCCTCCTCAGTTATTCATCATTCGGCCAGGAAATCCCCACACAACCCGCGGCTGTTCAGTCGGGCAAGGCGTTGTTTGATGCAAATTGCAAAACATGTCACCGCATAGGGCAGAAGTTGGTTGGGCCGGACCTGGCAAAAGTTTACGATCGCGCGCCTTCTATCGACTGGATCATAAAGTTTGTTCGTAACTCCTCAGGTGTAATTGCTAGCGGCGACGATTATGCCGTGAAACTTTACAACGAATACAACAAAACTCAGATGACTGCCTTCTCTTCCCTAAAAGATGCGGACATTCTGAATATACTGGCCTATATAAAGTCAGAGGGCGAGAAGGCGCCTGTGCAACCTGCACCAGGTCCTGGTGCAGGGCAGCCTGTACCAACCGATGTCGCGGATTCGAAGGGACTGCCTTCCACGTACCTGAATGTAATTCTGTTGGGAATGCTGCTTATCCTGGTGTTGCTCCTTGTAATACTGGGTTTAATGGTTTCGTCACTTAAGCGATTCCTTGACCAGAAGGAATTAACTGACGAGGACAAAGAAGTGGTACATTCACCCATTACTTTTGGCACAGTCACGCGGAGCTCCGGCTTCATGTTCCTCGTTACTTTCGTGGTGAGCGCGTTAGGATTCAAAGCCGTTATCAATGGACTTTATGGAATCGGCGTCCAACAGGGATATGCTCCGAAACAACCGATCGCGTTTTCACACAAGATCCACGCGGGTCAATATGAGATCGACTGCAAGTATTGCCATGTTGGCGCCACCAAAGGAAAGAGTGCAACGATCCCCTCCGTAAATATCTGTATGAACTGTCATAATCAGATACGTCAGGGTGCGGTAACAGGAGAAGCAGAAATTGCCAAAGTGGTGGCTGCCTGGGATAATAAAAAACCGATTGAATGGGTTCGTATTCACAATCTTCCTGACCTTGCCTATTTTAACCACGCGCAACACGTGAATGTCGGTGGCGTGGAGTGTCAGACTTGCCACGGTCCCATTGAAACGATGGAGGTGGCGCGCCAGCATTCTTTGTTGACAATGGGATGG
>JANNPM010000565.1:0-25223 GCA_031400145.1 Chryseolinea sp.
AAAAAAGCGTCAGCGGTTTTAGCAAGTGATCGAGGAACTGCTCAGTGCCTCGTTCGATGCTGATGAATAATAACGAAAGACAAAAGAATACCGGATAAAGCAATGTATAGCTGCGCCTGTAAAAGTTAAGGTAGCCGGATAAAGTCCCGATCAGGGCCGTTAGATTTTCGCGTATGTTTTCCGAAGCCGTGTTAAAGCGGTTAAGGAACATTATTTTTTGGATGTAAAAGAAAGAGTATACCAGGTAGATCCCCAATATAGAAACAGAGGTCCATTTAAGCGCCCCGCCAGGGAGCGTAAGGGCATAAATCAGAAAGGCTATGCCAATTATCAGTGTAAAGATCAGTTCAAACCAAACGCTGCGCTTTAATTTATCTATAATGGACACACTATTTCTTGTGAGCATAGTCGCAATCTCTTCTTCATCTTTTGGCTGAAAAGATGGAATGCTGCTTTTCCAAATGCTTTTTAATTCTTCAAGTTCCATAAGCTCAAGGACACACCAGTTTTTTTAATTTTTCCCGGATTCTGTTCATCCGGACACGTACGTTGTTTTGGGTTATGCCGATAGTGTCGGCAATTTCTTCATAAGGCACTTCTTCCAACGCCATCATGATCATTGCGCGTTCGATCTCTGAAAGCTGACGGATGGCAAATTGCAGCCGCTGCATTTCCTCTTCGAGGTCATCGGCCCACGAATCGGAGATATTGTAGTGAAGCTCTTTCAGATCCTCAGTTTTTACATTTCTGGTTTGTTTCCGAAAGCCTGAAATGGCAGTGTTGAGAGCAATACGATACATCCAAGTTGTGATCTTCGCTTCACCACGGAACGTTGGAAATGACTTCCATAGTTGGAACACCACCTCTTGAAAAAGATCGTTCCGTACCTCGGGATCACTCTCATACATAATGCAGACCTTATGTATCAGACCCTGGTGCTGGTTGATTAGGCTAATGAATTTCTTTTCTGCCGCTGTCTCCACGCGAGGAACCAACTTTAAGGTTGAAGGTATAGAAAGATAATTACAGGAAGCGAAGCAACAGTGCCGGTGGTCGAGATTATTTAAATAAACACTTTAAGATGCTCTTATTTCGGAAGGCGCTCACTCTGATTCTCGAGGTTGAAGAGGTCGTTTAATATTTCCGTGAGGGATTCAGCATCACCACGCTTGCAGGCAGCCTTGAGGTGCAACACTGGATACTTTAAAATCTTTTGCATCAGGGAACGACTCATCTCTTCAAGTTTTTCAACTTCCTCTGGTTTTGCGTTCTTGAGAAACCTTGACAGTTCTTCTTTGCGTATCTGCTCAAGTGTATTCTTTAATTTTTGAATCGTAGGCGATACGACCATTTCCTTTGACCAGTCGTCAAATTCAGCAAACGCTTCCGCTATAATAGCCCTTACCTTTGGAATGGAAGCCTTCCTTCTTTCAACGGCTACGTTGGTCTTTTCCCGGATATCGTCGAGATTGTAAACTATCGCGCCGGTCATTTCGTCCACGTTGGCCTCAATGCTTCTCGGGATTGAGAGGTCGATAAAATACTTGTGAGAATGTATTTGAATATCCTTTAAAAGATCTCTTGTAATGAGCGGTTGTTGTCCAGATATTGCGCTGATAACTACATCAGCCACTGCTATCTCTTCGGCGACCTGATCTATACCGCCGAATTCGAAACCACATCTTACCGCCAGACTTTCGGCCTTTTCAACAGTCCGGTTAAGAATCTTTACTTTTTTTATTCTGGAGCTTACGAGGTTAAGGCAAAAATCCTGACCTATCTCGCCGACGCCAAGTATCAGAATGCGTGGATCACGAACAGCCGATACCAGATCTTCAGCCATCTCCTTCGCTGCATAGGCGATCGAGGCGGCTCCATCGCGGAACGCAGTCTCCTGAACTACTCGCTTGTTCGCAAAGAATATGGTGTGCAACAGCCGATGGAGGAATGGTCCCGCCATATTTTCGTCTGCCGTCCACTGGTATGCCTTCTTCACCTGTCCCGATATCTGAAGATCACCGATCACCTGGGCATCCAGCCCGAGTGCCACCTCAAAAAGGTGTTGTACGGCGATCTGCCCAACAAATTGACTGAAATGCTGTTCAAAACCCTGCTCAGGAGTTTTGATGAACTCGAGTCCCTTTAAAATGGTCTGGGACAGATCTTTTTCTGACAGATAATAAATTTCCGTGCGATTGCAGGTTGAAACGATAAGGACATCAGTCGCCTGCGCATAATCCCTGATAAAGTGAAGGAGGCTCTTCGCCGCCTCCTCATTAAGCGATACCTGTTCCCGGATGACGACCGGAGCCGTCTTATACGTCAGCACTAAAGCTTTAAAATTCTGTGTCATGTATCAGTGCAAAAGTAAAGCGTGTATCAGATAAATATCGGGCGCAATGCAATTTAGAATCTTTATAAATAGGTCTTGTGATAATAACCCGAAAGCAGGTTAATGTCATCTAATAGCCTCATTACACGCCAAAAAGTTGAATTAAGTTTCTTGAATTCTTAGGAAAACCGATGGTGAAAAAGACCAAATTTCGATCTGAATGGACGATTTTGGGCCAGGAATCTCCGCGATGTTACAGGTAAGAAGGTGGTTTAGAGAATTCTTTTCTTTATCGCATGCTCAGGCAAATGGCCTTATCATTCTAATTCCATTATTGGCGTTACTTATCCTTTCGGAACCCGCCTGGCGTTGGTATATCCGTCACCTTCCGGTAGATCACGCGCACGACCAGGCAAAGCTCGATAGCCTTGTCGCGTTATGGAATGCAGATGATAGTGCCTACCTACCCCCCAAACGCGTTGCGCCGCCGCACCGGCGGTTTTATTTCGATCCGAATACGACTTCCGGGGAACAATTCCTGGAATTGGGATTTACTCATGCGTTAGCGTCGCGCATAGTTCATTATCGTGAGAAAGGAGGAAAATTCAGGGTCAAAGGCGACTTGCTCAAAATATATGGGATGGATACTTCGTTTTATCGGCAGCTGAGGCCTTGGATAGGACTTCCAGAGCTGTTTCGTCGCGCTGAAAAGCGGAAATTTACCGGTAAGGAATATGGGCCAAGGCCACACGCTGTTCCGCTGACCCCTTTCGACGTGAATCTTGCGGACACGGCGCAGTTAAGTAAAATACGCGGCATCGGGGAAAAGCTATCTGAACGGATAATCCGGTACAGGGAAGTACTGGGGGGGTTTGTCCGGATGGAGCAGTTAACGGAGGTTTACGGACTTGATTCTGCTGTTACCGGAAATCTGGCTAAATATGCGTTCGTTGCTGAGCATTTTCAGCCCAAACGAATGAACGTCAATACCGCGGACGCAAAAATGCTGGCCGTCCATCCTTATCTTACCGATAAAGACGCCCGGTCTATAGTCGCCTACCGATTTCAGCATGGGAATTTCGGATCATTGGATGAACTTGGTGCTATACAAGTTCTTACCGAGGAAACGCTGCTGAAGATCTTGCCATACCTTACAACCACCAATTAGACAGAATCTGCCGCTGCCCACTATGCCCGACACCAAAAACATACTTTCCACTTACCTCAGAAGGCTTACCAATCTATCCGGAAGTAACCGGTCGCTTCTCCTCCTTCGACTGGCGGCGGAGCAATTACTGGATGTTCAGGAATTTGGATTTCTCAATGGGGAGCCTTCTTTTGAGATCATCAATGCGTTGATCGCGGGCAAAAGCAAGAAGTTGTGTCAGGTGTTGGATAGCCGCCTCGAATCCAATAATCTGTCCAGCAAAAAGCTAAAGAAACTTCAACGCATAGACCGATTGATTTTTGAGGAAAGCGGATCAAATGATCTGCACATCGGGTGGCCCTTTGTGCGCGGCAAGTTTATGGACGGCACCCTGGTGCGGTGTCCGCTACTATACTTTCCTGTGTCCCTGGTGGAGGAGGGCCAACATTGGGTGTTGGAGCCGCGCAAGGATGCGGGCATCACGTTCAATAAGTCTTTTCTGCTTGCGTTTGCGTTTTATAATCAGGTCAAGCTAAAGGAAGAATTGATCGATACAAATTTTGAAGAATTTGATACCGACAGCACCGTATTCCGTACGCAGCTATATCAGCTCTTAAAGGACAAGATCGAGATCAACTTCAATCCCGAGAATTTCCACGATGCATTAATAGAATTCCGCGAATTCAAAAAGAGCGATTTCGATGAGGTGCACCGTTCCGGCGAGTTGAAATTATTTCCCGAGGCGATATTGGGGATCTTCCCACAATCGGGCTCGCAGTTGGTAACAGATTATCTGTTTATGATGGGCAACGAGTCGATGAATGACCTCGAAGATTTTTTCCTTCGCAAAACAATGGGAGAAATACCCACCGTTAAGCCGCAGGGAACCAGCAGCGAGTCGGTCAGTGAGGAGAACATGTACACGCCATTTGCGCTGGACGCCTATCAGGAGAACGCAATCAAAACGATTAAAAATGGAAAGTCCATTGTCGTTCAGGGACCGCCCGGCACGGGCAAATCTCAGCTGATTTGCAATTTGCTGGCCGATGCAATTGCTTCCGGCAAGAAGGCGCTCCTCGTCTGCCAAAAGCGCGCCGCACTTGATGTAGTATATGACCGCCTGCAGCAAACCGGATTATCAGATTTCCTTGGACTCGTTCACGATTTCCGTCATGACCGAAAGGAGATCTATTCGAAGATCGCGCAGCAGGTGGAGGAGATAGAGAATTTTAAAACGCAAAACCGAACAATAGATGTTATTCAAACTGAACGAAAATTTTATCAACTGTGCCGCCGTATCGATCAGATTACAGAGGAGCTTGAGGAATTTAAATTCGCATTGTTTGACGAAAAGGAAGCGGGCATATCCGTAAAGGAATTGTATCTTACCTCTGATCTGAACGCTCCTTTCATAAACATCAAACAGGAGTATCAGTATTTTTCATTTAAGGAAGTATTGGGATTTCTAAGACGGATGAAGGCATACAGCAAGTATGCTGCGTTTATGGAAGACCCGGCTTATGTCTGGCGTGACCGTAAGTCATTTGCGGCACTTCATGTGTCAGACGAGCGCGAAATTCAAAAGGCAATTTCGGAGATCACCGGATATCAGCAGGAGATCGCGACGCGAGTTGAAAAGGTTTTAGGCGTAGGACTGAACCTTGAAGATTCCCTGTCGCTGTATCGCAAAGAGGATGACATACTGGGAATGATTACAGTTCTCAGAAACGAAGACACCTACAGGTATTTTCAGGCTATGTCAGGCGAAACCGATGATGAGACGAGCCTGTTATGGCTCGCTAACGTCGAACGTGTAACCCTTAGCTGCTTCGACAATGACGTGCCGGAAGTATCCCTGCCAACCGATCAGCTGGGAAAGCTTCAGGATGTGCTCCAGCAATGTATGGATGCTCGCCGAAGGGTTATTCCCCTCATTAAATGGGAATTGTTCAGCAACGAAAAATTCTTCGTCAGGCGTGTTCTTGTGGCCAATAATTTACCGTATAACAAGGCAGGCCTCAAAGCGTTGGAGGACAGGATCGACAGCCGTCTTAATCTGGAGCATCAGCTTACCGCATTGAAAGAAAAAAGCTGGCTGATTGAAATTCCCGCAGATTACAACAAGGTATCGCTGGGCGTTTGGTTCAGCAAACAAAAGCTGGCCATGCGTGCCAAGATTGTCTATAGCACGCTCCGTGAAATTACCGGAGTGCTAAGTGTTCAAATGCTGACATGGAAGGAATTCACCACGTTGCTGAGTGAGTTGTTAGTCCTTATCAAGGATGTCCCGGAGAAAAGATATGAGTGGCTCGAGTACCTCACGCCTTTTCAGATCAGGCAGATCGTTTTGGACCCTATCAGGGAACATGAATTCATCAAGTTGTTACAACGGGATTTTGACAGTCTCGGAGAATATGACCGGTTAAAGGCGGAGCTAAAGCCCTATGAGTATGACACTATTCACAAGCTTCGCGACCAACTGGGTGACTGGAGCATCAATGAAATGGAAGAGCTATTTCAGAACAGTCTCCGGCTGGCATGGATAGATCATGTTGAAACCAAGTACCCGATATTGCGTAGCGTTTCTTCCATGAAAATGGAAGATCTGCAGCAGCAGCTCGGTCAAAGCATTGAAGAAAAGCGGGACTTAAGCAGGCGGATCCTGTTGGTACGGGCGCGAGAACGTGTTTACGAGAGTTTGGAGTACAACAGACTCAACAATCTGGTAACATACCGTGACCTGCTGCATCAGGTTACCAAAAGGAAAAAGATTTGGCCGATACGAAAGCTTATTGCAACTTATTACTATGAGCTTTTTCAGCTTATTCCCTGCTGGATGGCAAGTCCTGAATCTGTCTCTGCGATATTTCCGATGGTGGAGCTGTTTGACATCGTTATCTTCGATGAGGCATCACAGTGTTTTGCGGAACGCGGACTTCCTTCTATATACAGGGGAAAACAAATTCTTGTAGCCGGTGACGATAAACAACTTCGCCCGAGTGAGCTTTATCAGGTGCGATGGGAGGATGAAGCGGAGAACCCTGATCTCGAGGTGGAATCGCTTTTGGAATTGTCGGGACGATATCTTTCCACGGTGCATCTTCAGGGACATTACCGAAGCCAATCGCTGGAGCTGATTGATTTTTCCAATACTCATTTTTACAACGGCAGGCTACAGCTGCTTCCGGATCGCGATGTATTAAACAGGAAGGAACCTGCGATCAAATATCACAACGTGACGGGATTGTGGGAAAATCAGACGAATCAAGTGGAGGCTGTAGCGGTTGTGGCGAAAGTGTTTGAGATACTCGATGACCATCCCACGAAGGAGATCGGCGTGGTTACATTTAATTCACCGCAGCAAATGCTGATCCTTGACCTATTGGAAATTGAAGTTGGCAATTCCGGCAGAACGATACCCGGGTCATTATTTGTAAAGAATATTGAGAATGTGCAGGGTGATGAGAAAGACATTATAATATTTTCTATTGGCTACGCACCAGATAGCAAAGGCAAAATGTCGATGCAGTTTGGAAGCCTCAACGCGGCCGGGGGCGAAAATCGTCTCAATGTTGCAATTACCCGGGCGCGGGAAAAAGTGATACTGATCACCAGCATCAGGCCGGAGCAGCTTCGTGTGAGCAACATTAAGCATTCCGGACCCAGGCTTTTAAAAAAATATCTGGAGTTTGCCCGGCTGGTGGATAGTCACAAGTACCTGCCGCGTGCCGATCACCGTATAGCCCAACCGGTTGATTGGTATTTAAGCAGCAGACTGAAGCAGTGGAGCAAGGAAAGGATGCAGGATTTCTCATTCGACACAAACGGGTTGCCTTACACAGACATTACCGTTATTCATGAAGATAAGCACCTTGCTGTGATTCTCACGGATGACGTTCGTTACTTTTCAAGTCTCTCGGCGAAGGATGTACATGCCTACACACCGGCTTTACTAACGAAAAAGCATTGGAAGTATCACACGGTGTATAGCCGCAATCTCTGGAAGGACCGTGAGCGTGTAGAGAATGAGTTGATGCTGTTTGTGGGCTCGCAGGTTACGGAGTAGCGTAACGTTTGTGGCGGGGACTCTGCGAACCTGCTCGCTCGGCAAACCGCCCGATCACTAAATCACCAAATAAAAAGAAGCCGGGCATTGCTACCCGACTTCAAACTACAACCAGACGCCCTAAAAAATTTTAATGACCGTTCACCGTTGCGTATTCAGGAACGCTCTTTACTGTCTTCACGATACGTGCTGCAACTTTGTAAGGATCTGCGGAAGAGTTTGGTCTTCTGTCCTCGAGCCATCCTTTCCAGTCATTTTCTACCGTGGCAATGGGTATCCGAATTGACGCGCCGCGGTCGGAGATGCCGTATGAAAATCTGTCGATGGATTGGGTTTCATGTTTACCGGTGAGCCGCAGGTGGTTGTCGGCGCCGTAAACTGCGATGTGCTCTTTTACATATGGTGCGAAAGCCTGGCATACTGAGTCGTAAACATCTTTTGATCCAGCAGTCCTCAGCAAACTGTTAGAAAAATTTGCGTGCATACCTGATCCATTCCAGTCTGTCGCACCCAGCGGCTTGCAATGCCAGTTGATGGCAACGCCATATTTTTCTGCCGTTCTTTCCAGCAGGTAGCGCGCTATCCATACCTGATCGCCTGCCGCCTTGGCGCCTTTCGAGAATATTTGAAATTCCCACTGACCAGTGGCCACTTCGGAGTTTATCCCTTCTACATTAATGCCTGCTGCAAGGCAATAGTCAAGGTGCTCTTCGACAATATCACGTCCGAAGGCGTTCTTGGCGCCGACAGAGCAATAGTAGGGTCCTTGTGGTGCGGGATATCCGCTAGCCGGAAAGCCAAGTGGTTTGTCTGTCTCAGGATTCCAGAGGAAATATTCCTGCTCAAAGCCAAACCAGAAATCATTGTCATTGTCTTCAATGGTAGCCCTGCCGTTAGATACATGGGGTGTGCTATCGGGGTTCAATACTTCGCACATGACGAGGAAGCCGTTTTCGCGCGCAGGATCCGGGAACACTGCTACCGGTTGCAGCAGGCAATCAGAAGAATGACCATATGCCTGCTCGGTTGAGCTGCCATCAAAAGACCAGCCTGGGCAGCCTTCCAATGTGCCGTCAAAATCTCTCACGATTTTCGTTTTACTCCTAAGGCTCTGGGTGGGTTTATACCCGTCGAGCCAGATGTACTCAAGTTTTGTCTTTGACATAGTTTGAACGTTTTGTGGTGTTACTGATCAGGCCTGCAGCTATGCTGAAGACCTTGTTATTTTTTAAAATTTGTATACTGCCGCCATATTGACTGTTGGCATCATGGTTTCCGTGGGTGCCGCAATGAAACCACCATCTACATCGTCTGTTTGGAAGAATGAGTCTTCTGAAGTGATGTCGATTCTGAATTCGGGTATAAACGTGAATCCACCAACCTTATAATTTCCAGACAGGGTGAATGCCATCACGTTGCCGTCACCGTCAGTATCCAGACCGAAAATTCGCAGGTGGCTGTTCGTTATTGCAAAGTATTCGGCACGCAGACCGAGGGCGAAATTTTCACTTAACGTAAGCTTGGGATATAGCGCTACGCCATAGAATGACGAGTTATCATTGCCGAGACTCACAACATTATTGTTCTCAACTGTTTCACCTTCACCGATCATTTGATAGGACGCATTGACGCCGAGATAAAATGTTTCGGAAAGATTATATCCTGCAGTCAGGTCGGCCTGAAACAATGTTCCGGCAGATGTATCCTCATCAAAGTCCTCTTCAGCGTCCAACGTGCCATCCTGGTCGCCATAAAGAAAGTTCAACCAAATACCACCGGCATCACCTGTCTTTCCAATTTGCAAACCGCCTGTATAAGTATTGACCGGATTGAATTCTACGATATCAGTAGGGTTCATAATGGCCAGTTTACCGACCCATCCACCGCCGAAATTAAAATCAGCGCGAAGTCCGGTATGATTGAAGGGACCCCAGGAGAACATGTAAGATGTTGAATAATTGAAGTTAACCGTGGGCGAGATCACTTCGTTTCCAACGAAAGTGTTGAACTGACCAAGGTTCAAAGTAACAATGTCACCGAACTTGTAGTACGCGTAGGCCTGATTAATAATTGCCTGGCCGGAAGCTGTGCCGAAGACAGCATCCTGACCTCTGGGACCGAATACGACGTCGGCGGTAAATCCAACCTTCTCACCTGCATAAGACGCTATGAGGTTCACCATACCAATGGCAAATCCTCTATTGTTAGCAAATGAAGTGTTTGGAGAATAGTTACCGTCGTCAGTATAATAATTCCGCGTTCCCAGCGAGCTGTGAAAATAAGTGTCAACGGAGCCTCCGAATGTAAAGGCTTTTGTAGAATCCTGAGCGAATGACGCAGTCGAAAACCCCATCAAAGCAACGGTAAAAAGAACTAGTACATTTTTAAATTTCATAAATAGTGGGTTTGGTTAGTTGATGAATAGGTTATATCCATTTGGGGGCTTATTACGCCCCCAATCCGGATGGGCTAATCCGATGTTGGCGCCACTTTCGCGAGAAAGCTGTCAGCCATCACCATAGGTCAGGTTTAGGTTCGGTCAATCAGGTTTATACAAGAATGTATGGTCACGCGTAGGCTGCGCCTGACCATTTACTTTATGCAATCTTTTCTGTCATGGTGAAGTCAGCAGGGAAGAGATTTTCTCCGTGTTGGCTGAAATCTGAACCAGCTTTCTTCTCTTCAGGCGTGACGCTCAGTCCGAAGATCAGATCGACCAGCTTAAGCAGGATCATAGAACCAATGAATGTAAAGGCAACAACGATTACCAAAGCCTTCATGTGGACGATAAACAAAGCTGTCTCACCAAAGAACAATCCGTTGCCGGTTGTGTTGGCGGCGTTAACTGCCTGGTGCGCAAGCAGCGAAGTCATAATCATACCTACCAGTCCACCGACACCGTGACAAGGGAATACATCAAGCGTATCTTCGAGGGAGGTCTTTGATTTCCAATGAACAACGACGTTACTGATGATAGCCGCGAATGTTCCGATGAACAAGCTTGAAGGAATAGTAACAAATCCGGCAGCGGGTGTGATCGCCACAAGACCAACAACAGATCCGATGCAAAATCCTACAGCAGAAGGTTTTTTGCCACGTGCAGCGTCGAACAGTATCCAGGCGAGACCTGCAGCAGCTGCGGCCGTGTTTGTTGTTGCAAAAGCTGAAGCGGCGAGAGCTCCGGCGCCTACTGCGCTGCCGGCATTAAAGCCGAACCATCCAAACCAAAGTAAACCAGTGCCTAACAATACGAAGGGAATGTTCGCCGGAGCGATCGCAGCTTTCTTTTCGGACTTGTTTCTCAGGTAAATTGAAGCCGCCAATGCGGCAAAGCCAGCTGACATGTGAACTACTGTTCCACCGGCAAAATCGAGCACGCCCCAGCCAAACAGGAAGCCGTCAGGATGCCATGTCCAATGTGCCAGAGGCGCGTAGATCAACAAGGAGAAGAGGACAAGAAACAGAATGTAATCCTTGAAACGGATACGCTCCGCAAAAGTACCGGTAATGAGGGCTGGAGTAATAATCGCAAACTTCAGTTGGAAGAATGCGAACAGTACCAGGGGTATGGTTGGTGCGAGAGACCATGGTGCGCCGTCCAACACACCATTGAACATGAAGAAGGTAGCGGGATTCCCGACGAATCCGCCAATGGATTCGCCGAAGGCGAGGCTGAATCCAACGACAATCCACAAAACAGAGATCACGCCCATCGCAATAAAGCTTTGAAGCATGGTAGAAATGATGTTTTTAGTATCGATCATACCACCGTAGAAATAGGCCAGGCCCGGGGTCATGAGCAATACCAGTGCGGCGGCGCACAGCATCCAGGCTGTATCTCCTGAATTAATGCCCTCGGTGACAATCTTGGTTGGCACCGCCGGCATGAATACTGCGAGGAGGCTTATCGCTACCAGCAGTACAAGAAAGATAATTGATTTTTTCATTTGGTGATCGTTTTAGGTTGAATTGAATGGTTGTGTGTAATAATGATGGCTAATTTTTTAATAATGACGTAATATTTAAACCATATTTGAATAAAAATTAACGAAATCGTTGTAGTTACGGTAAAGTTTAAACGGAAATCGATAATTAATGGAAATTTTGTAATTGATTATGTCAAAAACCGAAACTCCAGATGAAGAAAGCAGCAAAGGCGTTATTTAATTCTGAAAAATTTCGGATGAGGTTGGTTTTATTCTGAAAAGTGATGATGTTTTGCGTGAGTCAGCACAACATTAATGATCGTGAATGGGCCGATTTAGTCGATTGACGCGAAACGCCGGCCAGCCGGGATCCGTCGCCTGAAGTTTACACTTGACCCGCGTAACGGTTATAATTGATCACTGACGCTATATGATCGAACCCCCTTAATTGATAATTTCAGGCCATTGAACCTTCTTACATGAAAGCCATCCTTTTGCCGTTACTCCTGTTTTCCACCTGTTCTCTGCATGCGCAGGAGAAAGTAGCTTCCGCGCCTGAAGCAAAGGACGGCAACGGACCTTATGGGCAACTAATCATTCGGGGGGTTATGCTCATCGACGGTACCGGCGCGCCTCCCATCGGGCCTACGGATATTGTTGTGAAGCAAAACAGGATCGTGTCCATTCAAACGGTGGGATATCCTGGTGTCGCTATCGATAGCGAGAAAAGGCCTGCGCTCGAAGCCGGTGGCGTAGAATTATACTGTGAAGGAATGTATCTTATGCCAGGGTTCGTCGATATGCACGGACATATCGGCGGATCACAGGCGCCCAACGCGGAGTATGTTTTCAAGTTGTGGATGGGTCACGGGATAACAACCATAAGAGACCCATCTGCGGGAAATGGATTGGATTGGACATTAGATCAAAAAAAGAAGAGCGCTGCTAATTTGATCACTGCGCCAAGAATCCTTGCTTATACGGCATTCGGAATGGGCAGCACGGAACGTATCAGCACCCCGGAACAAGCTATAGCGTGGGTGATCGCCAACAAAAAGAAGGGCGCGGATGGAATCAAGTTCTTTGGTGCAAGTCCGGCCATCATGGAGGCGGCCCTTCGGAAAAATAAGGAGTTGGGCCTGCGCTCCGCGTGTCACCATGCACAGATGGATGTAGCTAGGTGGAATGTTGTCAATTCGGCAAAAGCGGGACTTACCTCGATGGAGCATTGGTATGGACTTCCCGAGGCGCTCTTCACTGACCGGACGATCCAGGACTTCCGCCTTGATTTCAATTATCAGAATGAGCAACATCGCTTTGGTGAGGCGGGTAAGCTTTGGCAGCAGGCAGCGCCCCCTTATTCAGCACAATGGAATAAGGTAATGGACGAGCTGCTTGCACTGGATTTCACAATCGATCCCACTTTTAATATTTATGAGGCAAGCCGTGACCTTCACAGGGCAAGGAGGGCGGAATGGCACGAAGAGTATACATTGCCGTCCCTATGGAAATTCTATCAGCCAAGCAAAATTTCACACGGTTCATACTGGCACTCGTGGGGAACGGAAGAAGAAGTGAGCTGGCGCACGAATTATGGTTTGTGGATGGCCTTTGTAAACGAATACAAAAACCGCGGAGGCAGAGTGACCACCGGATCAGATTCCGGATTTATATTTCAGCTATACGGGTTTGCATACATCCGGGAATTGGAACTGCTAAGGGAAGCAGGATTTCATCCACTGGAAGTAATTCGCTCGGCGACTTTATACGGCGCACAGGCCCTGGGCAAAGACAATGAAATTGGATCTGTGGAGGTCGGCAAGCTTGCAGACTTGGTGATTGTTGATGCCAACCCGTTGCAAAATCTACAAGTGCTGTATGGAACAGGTGCCATCAAGCTCACGGACGATAATAAGGTTGTACGGGCCGGCGGCGTAAGGTACACCATCAAAGATGGCATTGTGTTCGACGCCAAAAAGCTGCTGGCTGATGTTCGCAAGATCGTGGCGGATGATAAGGCAAAGACCGGTTTTGTTTTGAAGCAGCCAGGGGTAGAATGAACACAAGTAAGCTATATATCAGAAACATGGTTTGCGACCGATGCACGCTTGTCGTCGGTCAGGAGCTTGAAAAACTCGGGCTTGTCCCATTGGCAATTTCACTTGGCGAAGTAGTGCTCCGGGAAGACCCCAGTCCATCGATGCGCGAAGTAATTCGCGGAGCGCTGGCCCGTGCAGGCTTTCAGTTAATCGATGATAAAAAGTCCAGAATGATTGAACAGATCAGGAATGCGATCATTGATGTTGTTCAGCATCAAAAAAAGCTGGTAACGAATCTATCTGATTACCTTGCCGGGCAGATAGGAAAGGATTATGCTTATCTGAGCACGCTTTTTTCTGAGGTTGAAGGAACTACCATCGAGCAGTATTACATCCATCAAAAGATCGAGAAGGTAAAAGAGTTGTTGGTTTACGATGAACTGAACCTGAGCGAGATCGCCCATCAACTTGGATATAGCAGCGTGGCGCACCTGAGCAATCAATTTAAGAAAGTGACAGGCCTCACGCCGTCGCATTTCAAAAAGATTGGTGAGAATAAGAGGATACCTATAGACAAAATCTTGACATGAAATCGTCATGCACTGCGTTCACCCAAAAGGATGTTAATTAACCATGCGATTCCATGTGACTACGAAAAAAGCAATTGTTAACACAGGAAAGAAGGCATTTAAAGGACGATAATGAACAAACAACAAACTACCGCAAGAAGGGCTATATTACATTGCGCTTGGGGTCTCTGCGGTTAGTGCCTTGACGCCTCTCGAACTTAACTCATGTAGCGCTTCCACCACCACTGGAAAACAATCAACCCCCATATGCGGGCGTGAATGTCGCCTGGATTTGAAGAGAACAACTGGCGCTTTAATCTATCAATTTCAGGGTAATCGAAAACGGCTTGCTGGACGATGAATTTTTCAGAAAGAAGGTCATCGACGATCAACGATTTCATTTCATTTCGAAACCATTTCAACAAAGGAACTTCAAACCCCTTCTTGGGTCGGTTGTACAATTGCCGGGGGAGAATATCCCGGAATGACTCTTGTAATATTCTTTTGCGGATGTTGCTGTTGATCTTGTATTCTGCGGGAAGGCTGAAGACAAAATTTACGAGCTCATGGTCGAGGAATGGAACGCGCACTTCCAGGCCATTGGCCATGCTCATCAGGTCGACTTTTGTGAGCATGTCGTTTGGCAGCACAAGGTTCATGTCCGTCACAAGGATATCGTTCATATTTTCTTTATCCGGGAGAAAGCGAAGGATATTTTTTCTGCGGGGAACGAATTCCCTAAGAAACATATTGGTCCTAAGATCAGGATGCAGCATCTTGAGTGTTTCCTCCTTTCCCGCGTAGCCTGCCCATTGCCAGTATCGGTCTTTAGCAGTGAGCGCCATGCCATCGGCAAAACGGCTCAGCTGTCGTGCCTTGTTGGTGAATGGCCCACTGCGCGATTGCGGGAATGCTTTCCAAAGAGGATCAAACGCCTGCACCAATTCTTCTTTCCATCCCTTGTTAATAATCCTCCTTGCCGCTGCGTGTTTGTTATAACCACCCAACATTTCATCGGCCCCGTCGCCAGACAGGGCAACCGTTGCATGCTTTCTTGTTTCTTTGCTCAATATATAGACGGCGATGGCGGAAGAGTCTGCAAACGGCTCATCCATATAGTTCAATATGGAATGAAGATGTATATACAGGTCATCATTGGAAATAGAAAATATTGTATGGGAAGTCTTTAGGCGTTTGGCTACCAGCTTTGCATAACTTGTTTCATCGAAGAACTTTTCGTCCCGGAAGCCAATGGAAAAGGTATGGAGATCAGGTTTATGCTTCCGGGCCAGGGCCGTCACCACTGACGAGTCGATGCCACCACTTAAGAATGATCCGAGTGGCACGTCTGCCACCAGCCGTTTCTTCACAGCCTCCTCCAGCAAACTTTTAAATTTTTCTTTTGCTTTTGGGTAAGGAATAGAATTCCTGGTCGGCTTGTCTCGGTCATAGGGAATGGTGTAATATGATTGAACGTCAATTTTCTGCCGGGAAATGCGCATGAAATTTCCCGGCATAAGCTTCTTAACGTCCACAAAGATGGTGTCGGGTGCGGGGATGTAATTCAGTTGAAGATAAATGTACAGTGAGCTGTAATCGATCTTCTTTTCTATACCGTACTGCAGGATGGCTTTCATTTCCGAACCAAAAATGAATTTGTCCTCGTCGAAAAGATAAAGTAGTGGCTTTATCCCATAGCGATCGCGCGCCAGGAAGAATGATTGCTCGACGCGGTCATAAATACAGAACGAAAAAAATCCGTTCAGCATGTTCAGGCAATTTTCTTTTTCCCGAATGTACAACGTCAACAATACCTCGGTATCTCCATCTGAAGAGAATTTGTGTCCTTTGGCCACTAGCTTCTCTCTTAGTTCTTTAAAGTTGAAGATCTCGCCATTAAAGACAATAGAGTACCTTTTTGATTCATCCCACATCGGTTGGTTTGATGCGGAACTTGTATCGATTATGGATAGTCTTCTGTGACCAAGTCCAACCCAGTCGTCGAGATAGATGTCCTGAAAATCGGGGCCACGTTTCTCCAGGGCCATGGTCGCGTTTGTGATTTGGATCTTGTTGAATTTTCCAACAAGGTTAAAGGCAAAAATCCCCGTTATTCCACACATTAAATTCTCCCGATGATTTAACCGTACGAAAGTTAGAAAGTTTATAAGTGCATTGTATATTGAAATTCTTCCTAAAGCGATTACAGATGAAGAGAGAACATATAGAAGGGTTGGAATTCACAGCCAGCAAGCAAGCATTATCACTGGGTGTTGAGTTGGAGCTTCAGGTGCTTGATGAATTCAGTCTGCTGCTAACCCCGCATGCCCAGGATATCCTGGATAAATCCAACGAAGAAAAGCTTGATCACGAATTTTTTCAAAGCACATTGGAGATCAGGTCGGCTGTATGCAACAACGTGTTTGCGCTTGAAAAAGATATCCAGGGTTCATTGGATACGGTGTTTGCGGCAGCCAGGGCGTTGAATCTGCGACTCGGTTCTACAGGCACTCATCCGCTCGCCGATTATCGCGAGACGTTGGTGACGCCATCTCCGAGGTACGATCAACTGATTGATCGCAACCAGTGGATTATTCGTCGAATGGCAGTGTACGGCATGCACGTACATATCGGAATGCCTTCAGGTGATGCGTGTATTCAATACAGCTACTTCTTTATGCACCTGTTGCCGCAAATATTGACATTATCCGCCAGCTCACCCTTCTGGCAAGGAAAATATACTGGCCTGTCGGCATGCCGACCCACAACTTATGAATCCCTTCCAACTGCAGGGATGCCGTACATGGTAAAGGATTGGGACGGCTTTCAGAAGCTTTATCAATTTTTATTGCGATCAAAATCCATTGGAAGTATGAAAGACCTTTGGTGGGATATACGCCCGAGTCCGAAATATGGAACGATGGAGCTCCGATTTTGTGACGAGCCAGCGACCCTTTATGAAGTAAAAGCCATCGCATCATTCATTCACCTGTTGGCGCATTGGTTTCATGAGCATGGGGACGAATGGTCGAGCTCTCACGCTCCGTTAAAACAATGGATATTTCGAGAGAACAAGTGGCGGACGCTTCGTTTCGGCCTGGATGCTGATATTGTCATTACCCGTACGGGAAAGACAAAATCATTGCGCAACGACATCTTTGACTGGCTTAAGAAACTTGAACCCTATGCAAAGGAACTGCATTATGGGGATCAACTCGCTGTTGTCCGTGAGATCGCGCAACGCGGCAACAGCGCGCAGCGCCAATACCAGGTTTTCACCGAAACAAATGACCTCGAGGCGGTAGTGAAGCATTGTGTTGCTGAGTTTGAAAGCGGCAGGCCGCATTGGATATCTGGGTAGCCGGGTGGCGGGAAGCCCGGCGACTCACCCATCATCGTACAGATTATACTTTGACTTATTAACTAATTTTATTGATTTGTAGCTTGTCGCTACTAAAATATTTTTCCTGGATTCAATATCCCCTTCGGATCAAAGGCTTTTTTAATTTCTCGCATGAGCATCAGGTTTGTGTCCTTCATCGCGAGAGACATGTATGGACGTTTTGCGATACCGATGCCATGCTCGCCAGACAATGTGCCGCCCAAGCTAACAGCGAGCTTAAAGATTTCACCGATGCCATGCACGACCGTGGTCGTCCAGTCATCATCACTGATAAGCTCTTTCAGAATATCGACGTGCAGATTGCCATCGCCGAGATGCCCGTAGCATACTGAGTTGAATCCATTCTCTTTGCCTATTGCTTTGATACCTGTAATCAATGCTGGCAAATTTGCGCGAGGGACCACCACATCTTCTGCCTTGTTTATTGAATAAGCCTTTATCGCAGGAGAAATATTCTTCCTGATCTTCCAAAGTTCTTCTTTCTGTGCCTCCGTGTCGGCGAATAGCACTTCGCCAATCATAAATTTCTCGACCACGCTCATTACGCGTTCTGCGTCGCGCATCAACACTTCGTCGTCGTTCCCGTCCAGCTCGCACAACAGATAGGCATCCATATCTTCAGGAAATTTTGTCGTTACCTTGGCCGCGTAGATCTTTTCGCAGTAATTGATAGTCTTCAGCGCTGCTTCGCGTTCAAAAAACTCCATTCCGGATGGCGTGATTCCCGCCCTGAAAATCTCTGCTATTGCCTTACAAGACTCCGTGCTTGTAGTGAAAGGGATTAGCAACAACACGGTTTTGTGAGGAAATCCCCGGAGCTTGAAAACAATCTTTGTAATAATACCCAGTGTGCCCTCGCTGCCGCACATGAGTTGTGTCAGATTGTATCCCGTTGAATTTTTCAGAACATTGGCTCCCGTCCAGATGATGTTGCCGGAAGGAAGCACCACTTCGAGGTTGAGCACGTAGTCACGCGTAACTCCGTACTTCACAGCCTTGGGGCCGCCGCTGTTCTCTGAAACATTCCCGCCGATAAAACACGATCCCCTGCTTGCGGGATCAGGCGGATAGAACAGACCTTTTTCTTTTACGGCATTCTGAAATACCTCGGTAATTACGCCCGGCTCAACGGTTGCCTGCAAATTCAGTTCATCGATATCAAGAATCTTGTTGAATCGTTCCAGGGAGATAACAACGCCCTTATAGATCGGTAATGCGCCGCCGCTTAAACCCGTCCCGCCACCACGAGGAGTCACGGGGATGTTATGATCATTGCACAACTTCATGATACGGCTAACCTCCTCTGCACTGCCTGGTTTAAGCACAAGGTCTGGCATAAACGAATGATCTTCTGTCTCGTCATGAGAATAATCGTATCGACGTTCCGTGTCGCGTATTGTATTCGGTTCACCAACTATCGCTTCAAGCTGTTCCAGGATCTCCGGCAACACTTCTGTAAATGGCATGAATGATTTATATTTACGCAGTTATTTTTTAAACTGCAGGTGCGATGAAATTTTTTCAGTGCAAACTTAAGCAAAACCTTGTCCTCGTCACGTTCCTGAGCACAACACTTTTAATCGTTTCTTGTTCTCCGTCAAAGCATGCCAGGGTTAAGGATAACAAGATTGAAAAGGTGGTTTCAACAGCGAGGACATATATCGGTACGCCTTATAAATACGGCGGAACCACGAGATCGGGAATGGATTGTTCGGGGCTTCTTCTGAATTCCTTTAAAGCAGTTCAGGTCAACCTGCCGCGCAGTTCGGAGGCACAAAGTAAAGTTGGCAAGGAGATCAAAAAGATGAACGAACTCGAGCCTGGCGATCTTGTATTCTTTGCTACGGGAAAGAAAAGGAAAGAAATTACGCATGTTGGAATGATCACCGATGTAAAATCCAAAGACAACATTAAATTTATCCATTCATCCAGTTCATTGGGCGTGGTTGAAACCAATTTGCTGGCCGAATACTACCAGAAGCGATATTGCGGCGCCCGTCGCATCCTTGACCCGGAATAATGAACGGCGCAACCATCAGTTGCTCATTGTCGCGTTGCTTTGATGGGGAAGGTTCCGAACTCGCCTACGGTCATGTAGCCGCTGAATGTGTTGCCGGTGATGATTGAACGGACTTTGATAAGCAACTGATTCCCTCCCGGGCCGGTAATTTCATATCGGAACGTAAGCTCATTTCCTTTAACCAATACCTCAGACATTTGCGTCTCATTATTGAATTTCTTATCGGTGATTACGCCGTTGTAGCCAACACTGTCTTTTTTGATGATGATATCGCCTGCACCACCTTGTGGTGATTCAAGTGTATATGTCCAGTTTCCTTCGGCGTTCACCACGGCTGTGGAATCTGAAGGAGTCGCAGGGGTTGGCGCACCTTTTGGTTTAGCCGTGCCCCCGCCTGGAGGGGGGTAAGCTGGGCCGCCGTTTCCTCGCGGCTGGCCACCACCGCCGTCCATTCCACCGCCGCCATCGCCTCCGTCTTTTAAATCGTCATTGTCGATAGACCTTCTGCGCTTAGGCCTTGCATCTACGTTCATTTTTCCGATGAGATAACTGAAGTTAACCCGGAAGCTCATGTTGCGCATGACCGTGAGACTGCTTTGATCGATGAGGTCGGTCTGAGTGTTCCCGCGGATCTTAAAAGATGAAGTGAGAAAGTTCTCTGCTCCAAAGCCAATGCTGCCCCGCTTGTCATTAAAATCTTTCTTGACGCCCAGGCTATACATTCCAAAGCCGCCTTGTGACCCCTGAAGCTGTACCTGCCTTCCACGCATAAAGCTGAACGCCTGGATGCCCCAACCCTTGTTAAGATTATAACTTCCAAAAAGGCGACCGCTCACTACCCACCCCTCATTGTGAGAATCGATATTATCATCCAGGATAGCATAGTAGATATCTGAGCCACCGTTTATAGACAGTTTTCCAATGTTCACGTTGGCAAATAGACTTAACCCGTAAGCATCTTCCTGCCCAATATTTTCATAGGTAGTCAGCACTGCTCCCTCATCGCCGAAAGGCTGTTGTACCTTTTGAATAGAGCCCGTCGTGTTCCTCATAAAAGAGGTTAAATTGAGGCTAATTCCCTTTACAAAGGTGCTATAAGAAAGCTCGTAGTTATTGGTGTATTCCGGATCGAGCAGCGGATTTCCAACAGATGGGTTGATCTGATTTGCACTTTGGTAATTTGGATTCAGGAAACGTATCGACGGCCGCTGTATCCGTCGGTTGTACGCGACTTTCAACATGCCAAGCTTTAGTTTCTTAGACATATTCACACTTGGAACCAATACACCGTAAGATGGTATCTGAATATCGTCTTCAGTTCTTGTATATGCCTCGATGGTTGTGTATTCATAACGTGTGCCCGCCTTTATGCTATATCCTTTCTGAAGGTTCAATGTATAGGCCAGATAGCCGGAGGCGATGTTCTGATCGTAATTCAGATTGTTGGTAAGACTCAGGCTATCCGACGTTATATAATTCCCGTTCCCGTCGCTGTCCGAAAGGTAGGAAAAGTCACTATATGCTTTCCGCATAATCTCCTTGATTCCAAACTCAACTATCTTATTTTTTCCGACCGGTGTCTGATAATCTGCCTGCAATGTCATCTCCTGGTTATAACTGTCATTAAGGTTTTTGTAACCGCTGAAAGCAGAAACACCATTTTCTTCAATTGTGCGGTTCTCGAAGTCATTATTTCTATTGTTTTTACTGTACAATGCCATCAGACTAAGTTCTTTCTGTGGCTTTTTGTACAGATGGGTGTATGTTAAGCTCACGTCTACGGTGTTCGAAAGGTCATTCGTTTTCACGTTCCGTAATGAACTGCTCTCCAGTGTGCCGTCGCGGTAGGCTTCAGTAAGAAGGTCATTCTGATAGCTCACATTATTGCGAGCGCCAAGCTGGACCGACGCCGCCAGTAAATTGTTCTTGTTGATATCATAATCCCATCCAAGATTGTAATTTCCGAATAGCCCGCGGCTTTTGGTATCAGCACCTTGAATGTTCAGAAATTCGCTGTTGTTTTCTTCGTCCCGCGTCAGCTGACTATTATCAAACCTTCCGGTTACGTTATACATGGTCCTTCCCCATCCGCCAAGTGAAAAACCCATCTTGCCGGTTCTGTAATTGCCGTTCAGGCCAAGGTTCGACCCTCTTGTTCCGATGCCGGCGTCAACGCTTAGCGTTGCACCCTGAAGCGTGTTTTTCTTCGTGACGATGTTGATAATTCCTCCTGAGCCTTCGGCATCATATTTTGCAGATGGTGACGTGATCACTTCAACTGTCTTGATCTGGTCTGCCGGAATTTGCTTCAACGCATCGGCTATGCTACTGGCCATAATGGTTGATGGCTTATTGTTGATCAGAACCGTTATGTTCTGGCTTCCGCGAAGGGTGACGTTTCCATCCATGTCGACGGATAACATAGGGACGCGTTTTAAAACATCCGTGGCGTCGCCTCCGCGTGTAGTCTGATCGTTCTCTGCATTATAAATGGTACGGTCAACACGTTCTTCGATCAATTGCTTTTGTCCTTCCACCAAAACTTCGTCCAGCACTTCGGCCGTCGTTCCAAGCTTAACAACGCCAAGATTAAAGTCAGACCGCTTTTCCAGTCTGATCGCGTTTATCGTCTGAGTTTCATAGCCGATGAAAGAGACAGCTACATTATAAGTCCCTTCGGGCACTTTGGTAATGGTAAACTTGCCTTCAACATCACAGATGGAACCATCCACAGGTTTGCCTGTGGCCGGATCAAGCAATGCCACGGTAGCGAACTCCACAGGCTTATTGCTCTCTGCATCCACTACGCTTCCGGAAATTCTAGCATTCCCCTTTTCCTTTGCGGGTTCCTGAGCACCTGCCGGTGCTTGCGCCATGGCGTTAAAGATAGCAAAGCAGAAAAGGAGCGTGAATATTTTTGTCATTTGGACTATAATTGATAACCACCTCAGTCAGATTACGGCACTTCTGTATAACCAATTTAGTATACTGCAAAACAATGGCTTTTGTTCGCATGCGCGAGGCGTTATTATACAGGCGGGTCTCAACAGTCGACCACCGCGGGTATTATTCGACAGATCCGGACCGTCATTACAGAAGGGCATTTCCGTCTATGATAGGGCGCAATCGGTAGAAAAGTCCTGCGTCTATGACCAGCGTGAGAAACGAACGGGTAACTTTATTATTTATACAGTAATCTCCGAATGTCATCTTTCTTTCAACAGCGTCGGGTTGTCCTGCTGCACCTTTCATTCTGGTGGGTATACGTCTCGTTCTTCCTGTATCAGATTGCATCCCGTCAGGGCAGGGACTTTGAGTGGGACCGCGTGATCGGGGCTGCGTTCTTTCAAGTGACGTTCGCAGCTATTGCCGCCTATGTCAACTATTTCATTTTTCTGCCGCGTTTCTTAAAGCATAAAAATCCGTGGTTGTACCTGGCGGAATTCACACTGCCATTTGCAGCGGTCATGGTCGTGCGGATCATGCTCGAACGCTACTTTATCGATGGCTTTAGCAGGGCAGAGGAGTGGCTATACAGCACCAGGTTCGTCGTCCAGGTATGTACCACAAATCTCTTTATCGTCATCTTTGTCGCTATGCTTAGATTCGCGTTGGAATGGCTGGATATGGAGGCCAGGAAGAATGAGATCGAAAATGAAAAGCTGATTGCAGAGCTAAATTTTCTAAAGGCGCAGATCAATCCCCACTTTCTCTTCAACACGCTCAATAATTTGTATTACCTCGCCTACAGCAAATCGGATAACACTACCGAGGTCATCGCGAAACTGTCACAGATGATGCGGTATATGATCTACGACTCCAACCATGCAAAAGTTTTGCTGACAAAAGAGATCGAATATATGCTCAACTATATCAGCCTGGAGCGACTGCGGCTCAATGATCAGGTCCCCATTAAGTTCGAAGTATCTGGCAACACGGAACTTGTGTGGATTACTCCGCTTATTTTTATAACTTTTCTTGAGAATGCCTTTAAACATGGCTTGAGTAACGGCAATCCCGGCACATGGATAAACGTATCAATCCAATTGCGCGGCACCGAATGCATTTATATCGTGGAGAATAGCAAGAATGCTGACAAAGAAATGGCAGAAAAATCCGGAATAGGTTTGAGAAATGTTCAGCGCAGGCTTGAGTTGAGTTATCCTGGCAGTCACAGTCTTGAGACTTCGGAGACAGCGGGCAAGTATTCGGTCAAACTCAACCTTTCTTTAAAGTGAAACTGAATTGTATCATAGTAGATGATGAACCACTCGCGCGCAATCTTCTCATCGATTATGTAAAGAAGGTTCCACTGCTGAACCTGGTGGAAGCATTACCCAGTGCACTGCCGGTAATGGATTTGCTCCGGAATCACCGGATCGATCTGCTGTTCCTTGATGTTCAGATGCCGGAGCTTACCGGAATTTCATTATTAAAGATCTTACAAAAGAAGCCAATCGTTATCCTCACGACTGCCTATTCCGAATACGCATTGGAAGGATATGAATTGAATGTCGCTGATTACCTCCTTAAGCCCGTCACCTTCGAAAGATTTCTCCGGGCGATCGATAAAGTAACGCAGCGCCTGGACGGCAACCAGCAGCCACAGGGGGTTGATCTGCCTGCGATCAGCCAGGCATCGCCATTTGTATTTGTAAAGGATGGATCAAAGTTGGTTAAGTTACAGCTCGACGAAATACTGTATGTCGAAGGCCTGAAAGATTACGTCACGATTCATACCAAGGCGCAGAAGGTTGTTAGCCTCCAACGTCTGAAAGCGTTGGAGGAACAGCTGCCTTCGGAGAAATTTATACGCATTCATAATTCATTTATTGTCGCCCTTAACGCTATCGACGTGATCCATAAAAACGACGTCCAGATAGGGACGGCGATGTTGCCCATTGGAGAAACGTACAAGAAGACTTTCAGGGAATCTGTTTATCGAAACCGGATTCAGTAAAAAGGAAACAGCCGGTGTCCGGCTATTTCCTGTGGAGCATATCGGAGTCGAACCGATGACCTTCACACTGCCAGCGTGACGCTCTAGCCAGCTGAGCTAATGCCCCATCTAAGGGGGGCAAATATAATTGAGTTATTTCAAATGTAAATAGCGTACCTTCGCCCCTTAATTTAATCTTTGATGAAATCTTTCGAATCCCTGGGCCTGTCTGAGGGACTTATTGCGTCGGTCCTCCAAATTGGCTTCGAACTCCCAACCCCGATACAGGAAAAAGCCATTCCCGTCTTATTGAAAGGAAACCGCGATTTTGTAGGGCTTGCCCAGACCGGCACGGGCAAAACAGCCGCTTTTGGACTTCCATTGCTTGAATTGGTGGATGAAAGTCGCCGGGATACCCAGGCGTTAGTGCTTGCGCCCACGCGTGAGCTTGGACTTCAGATCACCAGCGACCTGGAGAACTTCTCTGAAAAATTCAAGACTTTTAACATCGTTGCCGTTTACGGTGGCTCAAGCATAAGCGAACAGATACGGAAGGTGAAGAAGGGTGCACAGATCATTGTGGCGACTCCAGGTCGCCTTATTGACCTTATTGACCGCAAAGCAATAAATCTTGGTAGTATCCGGTACGTTGCGATCATCATGACGAAGGCCCACAGGCCAAACACCACTTCGACTTCGCCGAGTAGATGCCACAGTCCGGCGTGCTTGGGTGCTTGAGCGCGTGCTGCCCATCCTTGAACAGAGCGGACGGGATGGGATGC
>JANNPM010000011.1:0-2572 GCA_031400145.1 Chryseolinea sp.
CCCTCCGCCGATGCGCAGCGCGCCGTTCTGGCGTTGATGGAGAACCTCCCCGACGAGGGGCGAGCAGCGGCGCGGCAAAAGCGCTCAAGGCATCACTGGCCATCAGCACTGAACCGTTACCAATGGGCAAGGAAACATGCGCGATCTTTACCAGGTCCTGGTCTGACACCTTCATTCCGCCGTCATCACCCATATCTTTGAAACGCATCAGCGTGACGAACTCGCCGCCAAACACTTTCTTGTAAAACATAAAAGCTTCTTCTGCATTACCGCCGAAGTTGAGATAAGGATTAATCTTTGGCATAGGGATTAAGATTAGTTTTATGAAAATTTCGAAATTCTTTAAAAGGGAAAAAATTGTTGTTTCGAAAGATAATTACCTCTTCGGGCGCTAACCAAGCGTCTTCTGTAATTTAACCCAAGGTTGAGTTTCGTTAATAGTCATCGTTCCGTTGGTTAAATCGCACCGGAATTCATTGACCTTGCCTACGGAGTGATAGAGGAATTCCCCAATCGGGGGTTATACGCTTTTGCTCTGGCAACAATCGCCACACGCTTACTTCAAAGCGGCCTGTTTTCATGGAGGCTCAGGTTAGTAAAGGGTCACTTACAGTATGTCACTAACGGGTAGAAAGCAACCCGTGAAGTAATTGTTAACATTGCCAGGGCAAGCAAGAATGGAATGCTAATTGCAGGTAAGGAATGCGAATTGCCCGCTATTCTCCGTGTTAACTAATGAAATTCAATAAAATCCACCTTATTATAAACCCGGCCGCTGGCAACGAGGAACCTATTCTTTCATATCTCAACAGTGCCTTTCAGGATACCGGTATAGCGTGGGAAGTTTCTATTACCAAAGCAGAAGGCGACGCCACGACCGTCGCTGCATCTTTAATAGGGAAGGTGGATGCCATTGCCGTCTATGGAGGAGACGGAAGTGTTGCTGAAGTCGCAAAAGCGCTTAACGGTTTCATGACTCCGATGGCAATTATTCCGGGTGGTACCGCCAACGTGCTGTCTAAAGAGTTGGGAATTCCGCAGGATTCAAAAGAAGCGATCGCGCTGCTTAGCAGCGGCCACTGCAAGGCTATAACCATTGATGCAGCTATTGCGAATCATGAATTGTTTTTGATTCGTGTCAACCTCGGTATTATGGCTCACATGGTGCTGGAGGCAAGCCGTGAACTTAAAGACAAAGTAGGACAACTTGCCTATGGTATTACGGCGGTCAAAACATTGATCCATTCGGAAAGCATTTCGTATCGTTTGCTGATCGACGGTGTCGAAGTCAACAGCGAGGGTGTCGCATTGACAGTTACCAATTGCGGAAGCATCGGTATCGGGGACTACTCATTTCTTCCTGACATAAAGACCAACGACGGAAAGCTTGATGTCATTCTAATGCGCAAAGCGAATTTACTGTCGGTATTGCGCCTAGCGGGTTCGACGCTGATGCAGACTGATTCTGAGGTGCTACAGCACTGGCAGTGCAAAGAGATAGAAATCCGCTCAGGGGAAGCGCAATCCTATATCCTTGATGATTGCGAGCGAACATCGAACAATATTAGCATCAAGATACTGCCCGGAGCCCTCAAAATAATTGTACCAGAATCTTAAATGAGGTGCTCAAAAAGGTAAAAAGTCTTTGGATCATTTGTGTCATTTTCTCTCAGAAGATGATAGACATCCTATATCGACGTGTTCAGGGAATACCCTCGCTCAGGCGAAGCCAGATCACTGCCGATCTTTTTCTTGGGGGACAATACAACCTGGTCGGATTACGAAAACTGAAAGCGCTTGGCATTACAGCAATCGTGAACATGCGCGAGACATCTATTTACACTGAAGCACAGTATGAAGGATTTCGGTACCTGCATTTGCCAACCGTAGACAACACACCGCCTACCAAGGACGATCTCATTCGGGGTGCTGATTTTGTGGATCACGAAATCAGGGTTAACAAAGGCAAGGTTTATATTCATTGCAGGCAGGGCCTTGGACGGGGACCAAGTATGGCTATTGCGTATCTGCTCAAGCTCGGTACAACCTATGATGATGCATTTGCCCTCGTGCTAAAAGTACGGACGTTTATTAATCCACGTCCTGCACAACGAACCCGATTAAAGGAGCTGGAAGCGTATTACAAAGAGCACGCAACCGCAGGCGTACCCGTTTAAGTTTAGGCTCACCCTCGCCGTTCAGTCGCTTGACTTCTGAAGATTGAATATTCCGGAATCATCTGACCCAGGTAAACCGGCAATTTCGGCGAGCGATTCCGGCAATGGTGTGACCCGTGTATTCCGACAATGGTTTGACCTCATCATCGGTCATTTTTGAGCCTTCTATACGGGTAGAAGCGCCTACACTTCTAACCGTTGCAAGGGATTTAAGGTGCTTAAGACTCTGACCCTCTCTTTTTTCTATGGCCGTCCAAGATGCATTTCATTTCAGTAACCCCAATCGATTCAAGTTTTTTTTTAACCAGTCTCGCTCCATTTCTAGTTGACCGATCTTTGCATAGAGCTCCTGCTTCTCTTGCTCAACATCCTGATGGCCTTCCTCAGAAGCAAAC